>JAYVKQ010000592.1:0-3999 GCA_043768285.1 Saprospiraceae bacterium
CCTCAGTATTTTTACCTTAAAAGGGTCATAAATTTTCGCATATGGCATTTTTGTCATTCGGCACGCAACGAAAGAACCTGTATTTATATCAAAAAATGAGCATTTCTATCTTATTTCTCTTGATAATTCTGATTCTTTAGCTGCACTCAGAATGACAAAAAAGCCATATACAGAACTGTTCTAAAAGAATATTTCACATTCATAAAATATTAAAAATCAATATTTTACAATCTTCATTGTTTCAAAGCCAATTGCCGTTTTGATGGTCAAAAGATATGTGCCATTGATATAGCTACTCAAATCAAGGCGCGCATATTGCCCATTGATGCGCTCAAATTTTAATACTTGACCTACCAAATTAGAGATGGTAATGTCGGCACCCGCGCTGGTTTTCAAAAACACTTCTACAGCACCGTTTGTCGGATTTGGAAACACTTTTTCGGTAATTGTCGTAGTAATTGGGCGTGTACCAACGGGTACTGGTTTCGTTATGATGGTCAAAGTAGCCGTTGCACTTGTCAAACCATTACAGCCTTGTTGGTTAGGCAACATACGCACACGGTAATATTTATCAGCATTTATTCTCGGTTTAATGAGGGTCAAAACAGCCGTTTCTACGCCTTCATTGACCGAGTTATCTACCATATCTATCCAAATGATATTGTCATCTGACGATTGCCATTGATAGTTCAATGTATTAGGGTCAACCGAAGTGACGACTTTGAAGACGGCATTGCTATCCGCATCGCTCGTTCCTACAAAATAAGTCAAATTAGCATTTTGTGGATTTGAAATGACAACCGGATCTGGATTAATGGCGAAAGAAAGAACGTTACTCGTATCCCGCGCAGCAGTAATACATCTGATATATTTTACACCCGCTTTTAAAGTATTAGGACTATATGTTGGCGTTTCAGTTGTACTAATGCGTATAAATTTGATACCATCTAAACTTTCTTCCCACAAACCTTGTGTGATGTTATTTTCATTGATAAAAATAGACAAACTTACTTTTCCGCCCATACAGACTTCTGTTCTATTAGAAATGATTTCAAATTGAGTGGGTGTAACAATTTTAGTATCCACCTCTATGAAAATCATAGCAGTATCGCACAAGCCAAATGCATCACAGACACGATAAGTCAAAGTATCTGTACCTATGACATCACTTTTAGGGCTATAAGTAAATGAACCATTGTTTCCTAATGTCGCCACACCAAACAGGGGAACGGTCATTAATGTAGAAGAAACGATATTATACTCATCATCAAAGTCATTAAAAGTAATGTCTTCATTAATTTGCTCGCCTTTTGTATAAAAATAATCGTCGTCAGCAAACGGAGTCGTATTTGAATTTGTAATATTAACAAAAATCAAAGCCGTATCGCATACCCCATTTTGAGTACACGCTATATATGAAGCCGTATCGCGCCCTATAAAATTCGTATTTGTTGTGCTATAACTCACTTCATAGCCATCTACAAAATTGATTTTGCCAAATTTAGCGGGTTTGTACATTTTGAAAATCACTTGGTCAAAATCTTCATCGTAGGTGATATAATCGTCTAAAAAGTATTTTTCACTTTGTTTTATAGCCAAATCGTAAGCGATATCCACATCATCAGCCCAAACAAGAGCAGGAGGTAATACGTTGATAAATGCCCTTGCCGTGTCGAAATAGTTGCCATCAGTAGCGATATACCACACCGTATCTTTACCTATAAAATTTTTAGCTGGTGTATATTGGATATAGCCTTCTTCTCCAACAAAGCGGGCTATTGTACCAAGACTATTTTTGTAAATTTTATACGCCTTAGTATCTATATTGTCATAACCATCAGGGTCAATATCATTGGTTGCCACGTCATGAGTAGTTGTGCGGTTATATGCCACATCAAAACTATCATCAACAGCAACTGGCGGGCGGGCATCCAACCATACTAATATTTTAGCTTCTGCACAAACACCATATGGGTCGCAACTACGGTAGCGGAATGTATCATATCCCCCAAAATCTTGTAAGGATATATATTCAAAATCACCATCAACGGTCATTTTTGCTTTGCCAAATTTTGGAAAAGACACCAACGAAAATGTATAATCAAACCAATCATTACCAGCTAAGTTTCTGTCATTGTGCGCAATCCATGAATAACTATCAGTACCGAGATACGCAACTGAAATAGTATCGTTCACTGGCATATGAATAGAGTACGCAACCACATTGATAATGACCGTAGCGGTATCGCACAATTCGTCATCACACAATATATAGGTGAAGGTATCGCGTCCGATAAAGCCCGATTTGGCTGCATACGTGAATATGCCATCAATCTCATCTAAATGAAAAGCAGTACTATGCTTTGGTTCTTGAAGAACTGTGTGGTAAGCTAAATCAAATTTAGTTAAGGTATCATTTAAAGAAATATCAAATTCTTTTTCGGCATCACGCGCAGTAAGCGTAACAAAATCATCAACAGCATTAACTGTTTGAGCAAAAATAGACGTTGATAATAGGAAGAAAAGCCCCAAAATAGTGAGGACACGTGCAATAAATAAGTTTCTCATAAATTGTATCGTTTTGAAATAAAGAAAAATTGGATTATATTTCCTCTATCCAAAAACGGTGCTAAACAGCTTTTCAACTTACCCCTATTTTTGGGTATTTATTACATTCAATTTATGAATAATATATAACCATTTGTGATTATCACAATAAAAGCATGGGATATGCTTTAGCTTTAAATTATGCTTTTTCATCATTAAACTGCGTTTCAACCTTTGTTTCGACATCTTGAATAGACAAATCGCCGCTTGTATTTTCTACTGTATTGACTGCCTCGTCTTCTTTTGCATCAATCAAAATAGGCACTAAGTCAACGGGTAATATCTCCTCCGTTTGTTCTTTTAGCATATCTATGGAGATATAAGGTTTCAAAGGTTCATAGACGCGGTCTCTAATGTTGTACCACGATTTTTCTATCGCAGCATTATTGTCCCAACGTGGGTCGCATAGACTGACCGTTTTGATAAAAGCATTTAGAAACATCATATATTCGGATGCAGGATTAATTTCGCCTTCTTCGAGCGTAGAAATTTTATCCAAGAAAGTAACCGTATTTTCTACATCAAAAGTAAGATGCACGTCAATATAGAATTTTTGTCGTAGTTTTTCGATAGCCTCAATATCGGTGTCATCGGGCTTATAGGCGAGCATACCCGCTTGGGCAAAAAGATTTTGATAAAAAACATCAATAAAATTGTCTTCATGCATCAAACAACGCCGGTAACTCGCCAATACGCGCTCCTCATCTTTATCCAATACAGCTTTTACTTTTTCGATTTCGCGCATGGCGGAGGGCATATCGTCATAGCGTTTGTCAGGATTTTCGTTGAGCATTTTCTTAAAAATCAAAACCAAGCGGGGTGGAATACGCGAGTGCGAAAGTTTTTCCTTTCTAATATCCCCATTTATAAAAAATTGATGCCTTGATTTAAGTATGTCCGACACATTTTCACCTTCAAATAATTTTACGCCAGTCAAAAGTTCGTACCCCAACGCAGCCAGACAAAATTGATTGGCTTTATCAATGCTGTCATGCCTGTTATTCGCACCCAAAGCGTAGAGTTTTTCGGGTGCGAAATAGTAGCTATCTTCTACAAAAGATTTTAACAAACGCTTATTGTCATTCACCATTAATATATCGAAAGGGGAAATTTCGGGTTCTAACTCATGGTCAATCAATATTTTGGAAGGGCGAATACCCGCGTGGGGGAATTTTTTTTGCCGTAAAGTATTCATCACGTCGCCAATAACTAAGAGCAAACGCTTGACACTGTGCAACGGGAAGCCCCCTTTTTTCTCCATTAAGGTTTTTAAATTGATGCCCGATACAAACTCCGTAATGATATAAAACGGATAGACCTGGAAATTGACATCCATCATTTGTATCAAATTACGGTGCTTGAGTTGAGCAATGCGGTTGAGTTGGCTATTTT
>JAYVKQ010000593.1:0-2702 GCA_043768285.1 Saprospiraceae bacterium
CGATTTCAATCGCCCTTCCGATGCGAAGAACAATGCACGAATACCTAATTTGTCATGCACAAAATGTTAAAAATACTGAGGGGGTATCAACTGCAAATCTATAAAACAAATGTAGAATTTCAATACTTAGTTTTTTGTCGGAAATACGGTAACGTTTCCGATTAGACAATAATTATATGCTGTTAATCTATTTATTTAAAAATTATATAATCATTTTTTATCTTTGAGCTTATTTAAGGCAGCACATTAAAACCAAGTATCGTTATGCTTGTTACTACATGAATTAAGTTTATGCAAACTATCTAAATTCACCAAACCTTATTATTGATGTACATCCTTCTAATCAACAATACGCAGCACATTTTCAAGCTAATCATAGGCATTTGAAAGTCTTACATATTTTTTATTTTAAATTTAAATTCATAGGTATGAAAAAACAGTTTTTACTCATTTTCATGAGTGCTATGTTTATTATGAGCGTACCAGCTCAAAATGTAACAGGCAAAGTGATAGGGTCTGAGGACAATTTACCATTGCCAGGTGTTTCGATTGTTGTGAAAGGCACAGCCAACGGAACAGTGACAGATGTAGATGGCCAATTTTCTCTTAAAGCTAATCCGCAAGATGTTCTTGTATTCAGTTTTGTAGGCTTTGAGACCCAAGAGGTTCCCGTTGGAACCAATAAAGCTTTCACTATCAACCTATTAACCTCCTCGAGCCTATTACAAGAGACAGTGATAGTGGGGTATGGCAATTCTTACAAAAAGAAAGAATCTACGGGTGCGAACTCGCAAGTACGCGGGGAAATACTCGAAAACTTACCGATGCAGAGTTTTGATAAAGCCATGCAAGGGCGTATGGCTGGTGTTCAAATTACGTCCGCGAATGGTGTCCCAGGTGGTGCTGTGCAAGTGCGTATTAGAGGTGTTGGTTCGATAACTGCGGGTAATGACCCTTTATATGTTATAGATGGTGTGCCTTTAAATAATCGTACTGACGGTGGTGGCAACGTCAATAGCAATCCGTTGGCGTTTTTGAATACCAATGATATTGAATCTATTGATGTATTGAAAGACCCTGCAACTGCAGCTATATATGGTGCGCAAGCAGCTAATGGTGTGGTATTAATCACGACCAAAAGTGGTAGAGCCAATAAGGGTAAATCAACTATTACAATTAATGCCTACAAAGGTATTTCTGAGCCTGTTAAGGTTTTAGGTATGATGAATACGCAAGAATTTATCAAAGCCAGAATAGAATCAGTCGCTAATGCGACTACCAATCCCAATTTGACGACTATCAGAGGCGATGTATTGGCAGCATTGGGTTTTAATCGGGATTTATCAGACGCGGCTGTTGACGCTTTGCCTTCTTATAGTTGGCAAGATGCCGTTTATAAGAAAGGGATAACAGATAATTATGATATTTCAATTAAAGGTGGAGATGAAAAGACAAATTTTTATGTCTCAGGTGCTTATAACAATCAAGATGCAGCGTTGATAAACATTGATTTTAGAAGGTATTCTGGACGTTTTAGTTTGAATCATAAAATCAATGACAAATTCCGTTTAGAAACAGGCTTAAATGTGAGTACTATCACACAAAGAGGGCCTTATGGCGACCCCTCAGGTACGACGGCATTTAGTGCCCCTCAGTATTCCGCGCCTATTATTTTACCTTTCAATGCTATTTATAACCCAGATGGTACTTATTTTGGCTTGCCTGGTTCGGGTAATACATTGGTAGGCGATTTAAGTTCAAACGTCGTAGCCAGCTCTGATTTGATTAATAGTAAAGCGAAAATTAATCAAATCGTGGGCAATTTAGTCTTGTTTTATAATATTAATAAAAATCTTTTTGTACGTGGGTTGGTAGGTATGGATGTGCGCAATGTCAATACTGCTTTTTTTGGTGACCCGCGTTTACCTGACTATTTCAATAGTCGTGGTATTTCCAATAACACAAACGATGATAATGTCAATAGAACATCAAACGTAACCTTTAATTATTCAAAAGAAGTGAACAACCATACATATGGTGGCTTTGTTGGTGCTGAATACCGTTCTGAAGTATGGGAAGGCACAAGTTTCAATGGCGCGGGTTTTCCAAGTCCTGACTTCAGTACGCCCAATGCGGCGGCAGAACCGAGTAGTATTGGTGGCTTCTGGACGAGTGTAAAACGGGCGGGTACTTTTGCCAATGCCCGTTATGGCTTTGCAAACCGCTATTTGTTCAACGCTATTTTGCGTTACGATGGGTCTTCTCGTTTTGGTGAAAATACAAAATGGGGCGTATTTCCGTCTGTTTCTGCAAAATGGAATATCTCGGAGGAAGCATTTTTGAAAGACAGCAAATTTGTATCTGATTTAGGTCTAAGAGCAAGTTTTGGTGTGACAGGCAATGATAATATCGATAACTTCGCATCACGACGTTTATATGGTTTGGGCGGCGTGTATCAAGGCAATTCGGGTATTCGTCCAACGTCACTTGGGAATGAAAATCTTAAATGGGAAAAAAATCAAACCATTAATATTGGTTTAGATTATGGCATATTTAATGGTAAAATCAAAGGTGCTATTGAAGCCTATCAACGCACAAGCCAAGATTTATTGTTGAGCCGTGCATTACCTACTACAAATGGCTTTGGTTCAATTCTTGAAAACGTAGGTGCTATTCAAAATCGTGGTTTTGAGTTTGAAATC
>JAYVKQ010000594.1:0-4631 GCA_043768285.1 Saprospiraceae bacterium
CACTTATTCAGAACCTTCAATTGCTCGTTTAAGTATCCCCCGAGAATCGTTGCTCATAATCGGTCTAACGGTGCGGCGTGTCACTTTCCACCCCTCAGGAGTCCGCACCAATTGCCACTTATTTACGGTCAATTGATAGATAGAAAACCCGGGAGAAACGCCCTTGCCCGCCAATTTCACATGAGAAGCGGCTGAATCGGGCATCACAATAAGCAAATAACCCGTTGCAACGGCACTATCCCCGTTGAGTGTGATGTGCGGGAGCATCGGCAAATGCGTCATGCCTGCTTTGATAGCTTCTTTTTGGTTAGGGTCATTGATAATTTTCAAAATTTCGGCTTGTCCTGTATCTTGTCGCCCTTGTCCTCGGTCAAAAACAGCATCGTGTGTAAACATTTTCTGCCAATACGCTTCCGATGCCACATCAGAACTGATAGCCGAACCCGCGAGAAGGTTGAGAATATCAAGACGGTCTTCCGTCGCTTTAAGGCGTGCAAGCAATTGTTGGATGTCTGAATTTTTTATTGAATCAACTTCGGCTTTTTGGGCTAAAAGGATATTTGACATCAATAAAAAAACGACAAATAATTGGCTTTTTATGCTAAAACGATGCTTCTGCATTTTAAGTAAATTTTGTATTTTTAGCAATTTCTGGTTTTGAAAATTTGGTGCTAATTTTAAAAGCACCCCCTCAGTATTTTGAGCAATTTTCAAGTAAAATAGCCATAAATTGAAGCTCAACTTTCCAAAAGTTTGTAACTTTTGGAAAGTTTTTTGCCGTTTATATTATCAATCTACAATTATACCATTGCCTTTCAATACTTTATGAAAGAAAAGCACATGATAGGGTAGGGCGTTTTGCCAATATTCCCATGCGTGTCCGCCTGGTCTTTCTATATAATCGTGCGGCGTTCCATTGTACAGCAACCGTTGGTGCAATTCTCTATTTGTGCCAATTAGAAAATCATCTACACCACAATCTATAAAAATTGGCAAACCATTCTTTTTGATGGTTTCTACCATGTTCATAATCGAGTTTTTAACAAATAGGTCGCTGTTTTGGTCAGTCGTACCTAAAAGTGCTTGAAAACGCTCGTTGAGTGATTTTACCAATTCGGGAGCCATTTTAGTATTGCTAAAATTCATATCCATCGCCCCACTCATGGTACTTGCCGAACAAAACATATCCGCATGGCGTGTAGATAGGTACATCGCCCCATGACCACCCATCGAAAGCCCCGTAATGACCCGCCCTTTTTTGTTTTTTACTGTGCGGTAAGTATTGTCAACGGTAGGAATGACCTCTTTGATGATGTGCGTTTCAAATTGACTGGCGGGGTCGAAAGGGCTGTCCATATACCAGCTAAATCCTTCGCCTTCGGGCATCACAATGATAAAATTGTACTGGTCTGCCAAGTTTTTTACCAACATTTTATCAGGTGTTTGCGCCAACCAGTCGCCAAAATGACCGCCACCACCGTGCAATAAATACAGCACAGGGTACGCCGCAACTTTGTTTTTTGCATAAGAAGACGGCAGTACAACGGCAGCTTTATAGGCTTTCTTCATCGAAGGACTTTGTATGGCAATACTGTCCACAGTAGCTGCGTAGGAAGGAGAAAAAGCAACAGATAGAATTGTAAAAATGAAAAATCGTAGCTGATTGAATGATGTCATAATGCCCGTTTTTTAAAAATGAATTAATTTTTTGTATTTTAGTACAATCAAATACCCCCTCAGTATTTTATGCCTCTTTTTTTAAAACCCTACATAAAATATTTGCTCACAGAGTTACACAGAGGTTTCACAGAGTTAGATACTTATAATACGCTTTCCATCTAACTCTGTGTAACCTCTGTGTAACTCTGTGAGCAAATACTTTATGTAGGGTTTTAAACTTTAATGAATATGAATCCCGCCATTCACATCAATCGTTGCGCCCGTTGTAAAACCCGAAAGGTCAGAAGCTAAAAACAAACACGCACCCGCTAATTCAACCGTTTTGCCCACTCGTTTCAAAGGAATACCCGAAATAACATCCTTTAATTGTGCTTCCGAAAGTCCGTCTAACATAGGCGTTTCAATCATAGCAGGACAAATGACATTAGCCCGAATATTCATTGGCGCAAATTCTCTGGCAATAGAACGGGTCAAACTCATAACGCCGCCTTTTGAAGCCGCATAATGTGCTCCACCAACCAAACCGCCCCCTCGTTGCCCTGCCAATGAAGCCAAATTGACAATAACACCAGATTGCTTTTCTGTAAAAATTTTCAAAACACTTTTACAGATATTGAACGTGCCTTTGAGATTCACATCAAGTATTTTATCATAATCCCCCTCAGTAATTGACAAGAATCCGCCCGATTTCACAATACCCGCACAATTCACCAAACAGTCAATTGTACCAAATTTTGAAACCGCTTTTTTGATGGCTTTATCGCAATCGGCTGTCTTGGTTATATCACATTTTATACAAATAATATCGGGTGTATGCCCAATTTCATGCGTTATTGAGGTCGTTATTTCATCAGCTATTGTATCATTCATCATCACATCAAGTAGTACGATTTTTGCGCCATGTGCTGCAAATAGTTCTGCCGTTGCATAGCCAATACTCCTAAGCGATGCCGCACCTGTAATGACGCATACTTTGTTTTCTAAAAGCAAGTGATTGTATTTTGAAACTTTATTTTTCATACGCATAAGCGGCTTTTTGAGTGGTGAAAGTGGCTATTTCAACGTCAGAATAGCCCAATTCTTTGAGTAAATCGGTGGTGTCCCAACCATTTGGAACGGCAGTTGAACGTGCCGAAGGATAATCACCATCAATATTTATTGTGGAACGAATGACGGCTGTTTTGCCTTCGGTTGGGTGATTTTCAAAATCCAAAAGTTTTACAGCTTTTAAATGGGGGTCTTGTATCAATGTTTTAAGGGTATGACAAGGCATGGCAGGAAGGTCAGCCGCTTTGAATATTCCCAACCATTCTTCGGTTGTTTTATTGTCTAAAGCTGCACCCCGAATTTCAAACCATTCTGAAACATATTTTGCTCTGTTTGCTATGGTTGAAAAACGGGTATCACTAATCAAATTTTCTCTATCTGTCACTTTTAAAAAGGCTTTTACTTGTGCATCTGTATTGATTGTGAATGAGATATATCCGTCTTTCGTTTTAACAGGTTTGTTGTGCGGACTCAATAAACGAAGGTCGCCTGCAACACCTACGGGTGGGTCAAAACTCTGTTGTGCCAAATGTTCTTGCAATACAAAAGCTGCCATTGTTTCAAACATCGGAATCTCGATACTTGCCCCTTGTCCTGTTTTATAACGTTGCATCAAAGCCGCCATAACGACACCCGCCGTGATTTCACCTACAACATGGTCGCATAAAAGCAACGGCACATAAGCGGGTTTTCCATCTCTTGCCATCGTCAAACCTGCGATACCCGAAGCCCCTTGCAAAACACTGTCATAAGTTGGCAGACCCGAATAAGGTCCATCAGTGCCATAACCTGTTATCAAACAATGGATTTTTTCGGGATATTTTGACCTAATAGTATTCGCATCTAAACCCAAACGTTCCAAAGCATCGGGGCGCATATTGGCAACAATGACATCTGCATTTTCAACCAATTTTTGACAAATATCCTTTCCTCCTTGCTTTTTGAGGTCAAGGCAAATATTGCGCTTACCTCGATTGAGGTGTAAGTATGCGCCCGAATGTTGCCCCGTTGGCGACATACCACCCAATCCACGCATCAAATCGCCCGAAGGATTTTCTACTTTTATGATGTCTGCGCCATATTGACCCAATCGCCAAGTCGCTACGGGACCGACGACGACGGCAGTTAGGTCTAATATTTTTATGCCTTTTAATGGTTCAAAATTCATGTTTTTTTAATGATGAATGATAAATGATGAACGATGAATTTGTCAAACATACCCCCTCAGTATTTTTTGTAAAAAGGTCATTTTTTTTGAAACACATAGGAACATAGGACACATAGTTTTTTTTATAAAAATTTGATAATCAACTAATTGCATATCATTCTATGTGTCCTATGTGCCTATGTGTTTCAAAAAAAAATTTCTATTATTTTTATTTGATTTTTCCCAAAGGGATTCCTATAGAACAATAGTTTACAATGCTTTTCGACAAAGGTTTAGTAAACGGAAATTGATTTTTTTTGAAAAAAAAATCAATTTCCGTTTACTAAACCTACGCACAAAACTGTTTTAAGCTACTAATCAAAATCTTTTAAATAAAAACTGTTTTAAGCTACTAATCAAAATCTTTTAAATACAAATGACGATGAATTTATAAAACATACCCCTCAGTATTTTAAGGTATTTTTCATTGAAATTTACAAAATCTAAGCGGCTTCTATCTCTACTGCAACCGCATTATTTTCATCAAAAACCTTTAATAGCCAACCCGTTTCGCTACGGTCAGCCGCAAGCGTCAATCTTCGATTACAATACAAGGGTGCAGTATGTTTTACTTTAATGTCTGTTATTTTAAGACCCAAATCTGTTCTTAAAAACTCGGTTACTAAAAGCGTTGATAAACCGCCATTGACCACCAAATCGGGCAGTCCTTCAACATTTCGGGTATAATCTCTATCCA
>JAYVKQ010000595.1:0-5088 GCA_043768285.1 Saprospiraceae bacterium
CTCAGTACCCGTCAAACAAAATCCTGAATTAGCAAAATGGCAAAGCGATGCGATGTGGACCCAACCCACTTGGCTTACTAATCTGCCAAGTCGCCCGACCAAATCGGTGGATAAAAACTACGAGGAGTATCTCCAAAATAGCCTACGGTGGCGGTATATGCGGCTCGAAGGTGATTTCAGAACAGCCTTGAATAATTTTTACGGGCAGCATTATTTTGATAATGTGACGGCATTGCGGGTCGTTGATTTTCTACAATCCGCTAAAATGACCCTCGAACAAGCTGAATTTGATACTCTTGGGGCAAAAAACCTACTGGATATGATTGACCAATATATGGTGTGGCTTTATCCTACCCACGTGGCATTCCCGCAAGCAGACGCGCTTTTGAGCGAATTGAAAGCGCAAAATCACCCCATGGCACTTTATTTAGAAAGCCAAATAGCGAAAAGTGGGGGTAATGATTTGGATATTATCCGCGCCACTCTGGATAAGGTGCGCGATACCCTCAATCAAGAAAATCAGATGGGGCAACTCAATCGCGGGTTGCAAATCGAACGCTTAAAATTGCTGATGCGTTGGGGTCAAGCTTTTCTATTGTTGTTATTAGCCATTTTGCCATTAATCGTGAAGTCTGATGTTAAAATATTCGATGGTACTGCTCTGGGCAAAATTATGCCCGATATGCAACCGTGGTTTTCGATATTGACGGTTGGCGTGATAGGCGCAACGGGCGCATTCCTAAGCGGCTTGATGCAAGTACGCCGCACAAAAATTACGCTCGACGATTTTAAAGAAAACGTAGTGCAGTTCAAATTACGTCCGCTTGTGGGAGCGATATTCGCGGTCATCATTGCGGCGTTACTGAGTTGGGATTTGATAGCGGGTATTGATATAACCAACGCGGGGGTGTATGTGCTGATAGCCTTTCTGTGCGGGTTTTCAGAACGCTTTTTTCTTGACTTACTTAAAATTGATGAAGATGGTAATTCAACGCGTGAGGCAGGTACGTCTATTGTTCCAACGAATGCGAAGGTGATAACGCCAAGTTAGATTATGATTGATAATTGATAGTATTATCAATTATCAATTACGCATCAAATAAAAAAACCGTCTCTGGTAAGAGACGGTCCAAAACAACAAATTATAATCACATGAACTTTCAAAACCTTATGGATTGGAGGAGTAAATACCCCGTTTTTTACGGTGCATATGCAAAGGTTATTTTTTATGTTGAAACTTGCAAATTTTATTTGTTAATCATTTCTACAAAAAATAATAAAAATTTCATTGTTGTATCAATTTTATGTTTAAAATATTGATTGCCAATATTTTATGACAATTGTTTAAGAATTGTCATTTTTCTGGTAAGTTATTTGTTTTGCGTATATGCTAAAAACGTGACATGGTATATGTCAGATGTTCCAACATTCAATAAATTAAACTTACATTTTACGGATATATTGATACCGTTATTTTACTAAATTAACCTCAGTTTCGTGATTGGTTATCAGTCCACGAAACTGAGGTTAATCATCATGCTCATTTATACTCTATATATGGCTTTCAAAAGCATCTACGTTGCGGCTACTTCGCAACACGTTGGCAAAACCACTTCTACGTTAGGCTTAGTATCAGCTTTTCGGAACAAAGGTATTGACATCGGCTACTGCAAACCCGTTGGGCAGCAATACATCATGCACAATGGCTTACAGGTTGATAAAGATGTCGTGTTGTTCTCCGATTTGTTGGGTTTTACGCCCAACCCCGCGATACATAGCCCCGTTATATTGGGCAATGGCGCAACTACTGATTTTTTGGACGACCCCTCCCTATTTTCTTACGAAAAAGATATATTATTTGCGTCTCATGCTCTGAAAAAACAGCATGAATGGGTGCTTTATGAAGGCACTGGGCATCCAGGCGTGGGGTCTGTTGTAGATATGTCGAATGCAGACGTGGCAAAATTGACCCAATCGGGTGTAATTATGGTTGCCGAAGGCGGCATTGGCAGCACGATTGACCAATTGAGTATGTGTTTAGAAAAATTTAATCGCCTTGATGTGCCTATCGTAGGCGTTATTTTAAATAAAGTATTGCCAGATAAACAAGAAAAAGTAAGGCATTATGTCTCCAAATGGCTTGATAAACTGCATATTCCCTTGCTCGGTACGATGCCTTTCGATAAAACGATGGGTTTCCCATTACTTCAAACCATTACAGATACCGTTAAAGGTACGCCAATATACAATACCGATAAATTAAACAATAAAGTAGAGGGTTTTATCGCAGGTTCACTAATTTCGCCCGAAGAATTGAAAGGCAAGACCGAAAATCTCCTGCTCGTGGTTGGTGTCAATCGCTTAGATTTAGCCATTGAAGATACCATGAATGTGATGGAGCAATTGGGTATCAAAGACCCACCGTTTTCGGGCATTATTGCCACAGGCTACGGCGAAATAAGCGATAGTACGATTGAATATGTGCAAAAATTTAAAATACCACTCATTCATACCATGCTCGAAACCTACGGCGCAGTCGTCAAAATTGCCCGTATTGAAGTGAAAATCAATCAACAAACGCCGTGGAAAGTCAGCCGCGCCATCGAAATGATTGAGCAAAATATTGATTTAGATTATATCATTAAAAGTAGTGTCGTATGATTAAGGAGTTTAACGAATACCGTCAAAAAATGAACGAGCGCATATTGTCGCACGACAATAAAGTCATCAAACGCTTTTGGAGCCTCGACCACCAAACCTATGACGATGGTGCTTTGGATAAAAAAACAAAAGAACTATTGGGCTTAGTCGCCTCAATGGTGTTGCGTTGCGATGATTGCATCAAATACCATTTGGGTACGTGCTACGAGTTGGGCGTAACCAAAGACGAGGTGTTTGAGGTTTTTGCTATTGCCAACCTCGTGGGCGGGTCTATCTGCATACCTCATACCCGTCGCGCCGTCGAATATTGGGAAGCCTTAGAGGAGGAACACCCCGCATGAGCATCAGCCGACAACATATCCTATTCATAACAGTCGCCATTTTGACCTTCCTCGAAATGGGCTGCTTGACGGCATGGCGCAAAGATAGCGACCCGCACACGCTACCGTTTATTTACCTTTCTATACAATTAGCCGTAGGAGTACTGCCGTTGCTATTTTTTAGAAAAAAAGAAGTACCCCCTCAGTATATTAGGGAGAAAATAGAGAAAAATGTATCTGATTTGGAGAGCAAACCTTTTGGAAAGTTTCAAACTTTCCAAAAGGTATTCAAAAGCTCATCTACTGTGAATATTGATAAAAAAGCACAAATTGTATTAGCAATATTAGGTATTTGGGGTGGTTATAAATGCTATTTGGTATTGACAAACCAATATAGCCGCATTGCTTTAAACCCCGCCTACTCGGATATTATCCCCCAAATACAGCAATTTTGCAAACAAGCTGCCAATTGGAAATATCCTTACACGCCCTTCGATGATTTTGGGTATCGTATGTCACCCACTTATCTACCTGCGCAATGGATGCCTTATATGCCCGCACATTGGTTCAAATTTGACCCCCGTTTTGTCACTTTGACCATTTTTCTATGCACATATGCGTATAGCGCGTGGTTAGCGATTAAAAAAAGTAGCCATGTCGTATTTGCCTTCCTATTATTAGCAATTCCCGTTTACCATGTCATATTGGTTGATGAACACGACCAAGGCGTATGGTCTGTCACTGTGGAGATGCTGATTATGTGTTTTTATTGGCTGTTAGGCATTGGTATTATAGAAAAAAAATATACCCTCGTGGCAATTGCGACTATATTGTGCTTGATGTCGCGCTTTGCCTTAGTGTTTTGGCTGCCCTTATTTCTATTTATATTGTGGCTGCAAAACGGTCAAATGTTCACAAAACGCTTCGTTTTTAGCATCATTGGCGGTTGTTTACTGCTTTATGGACCCTTTTTAGCTGTGGATTATAAAATATTTTATAATGCGCAAATCTATTACGATGCCGCCACAGTAGGGGAGTGGACGCGCGACGGCAAGCCCGTACACCTATATAATGGCTTAGGTTTCGCGCTCTATTTTTTGGAACGCGGTGGCGATGTGGTGTATAATATTGCTTTGATAAAAAAAATAATGCTCGGCATATCTGCCCTTTTGAGCATAGGCTTGGGCATACTTTGGTGGCGCGTGAAAGACAAAATAGACAGCGACCTTTACGCCATATGCGCCCTAAAACTCTCGCTGGCTTTGTTTTATGCTTTTATTCAAATACCGTATTCGTATTTATATGTCACGCCGTTTATTATATCGTGTGTTATTCTTTTAAAATTGAGTAGGCAACCTGCTATACATATTTAACCACAGATGACACTGATTAAACTGATTTTTACTGATTTTCTACTACTAAATCAGTAAAAATCAGTTCAATCAGTGTCATCTGTGGTTAAAATCGCCTTACACTTATGGGACAAATCAGTATGACAAAAATCAAGGAAAACGGCGCAATCATAGCCACAATCCTCCTCTCCTCAGTCGCTTTTTGTATAAAAATGACCCCATATTTATTGGATGTAACGTACACCGATTGGTTAGCCAAACTAAGCCTTGACCCGCAAACGGAACTCATATCGTGGCAATATTACCGACATTCGCCGTGGACATTTCCAGTAGTAGGGCGCATGGAAGGCTACGATTACCCGACAGTGACAGGCATAGGTATGACAGGTATTGTCGCACCCTTAGCCATTTTTTTTAAAGCCATTGCGCCCATTATGCCCGATAATTTTCATTATTTTGGTTGGTGGTTTTTGATATGCTTTGTAATGCAAGGCTATTTTGGTTTAAAATTGATTAAAAATCTATGTATTCGCTTTCAGAAAGCACCCCCTCAGTCTCGATTACCTCGGGATATCGTTCCTCCATATTTACAAGTCATTTCGGCTCTTTTTTTAATACTTGCGCCCGCTATGCTGCATCGGACGGGGCATATGCATATGTTCGCTCATTTTACGATAGTGGCAGCTTTGGCATATTACTTCGATACTGCGCCACCTTTGCGTAGTTTAAAGCATTTTGTATTGCTATCGGCGTTC
>JAYVKQ010000596.1:0-2539 GCA_043768285.1 Saprospiraceae bacterium
GCCTGTGAGTATCAATTTAGATAATATCACCACCTTGCCCGAAGCGGATTTGGTATTAACAGAAATTACGACAAAACAAGCCGTTGCTATTCCTTTTCAAGTAAAAAATGGTGAAAATCGGATGCTGCACTGGCTTATTCCTGCCCAAAATAATGCTAAAATCACGAAGCGCGTATTTCAACTCAGCAAAGGCAAACAAAACATTGCGGTGACGATTAAACCCGTCATAGACGATGGTATGCTGACCATTCAAGCCAATGAAAAAAATCTATTGCGCTATTATTTTAAAACGCTAATGCCACCCAAGCGCGTGGACGAGGCATATAAACGTAGTGGTTTTATTCATCCGCTATGGTCGCCACATGGTCAAGTGCTGACGCGCATACAACCGCCTGACCATTATCACCATTATGGTATCTGGAACCCGTGGACACACGTTCTTTTTCAAGGTGATACAATTGATTTTTGGAACTTAAATTCTAAAAAAGGCACGGTGCGCTTTGCCAATTTTGTCTCCAATACTGAGGGGGGGGTGTTTTCAGAATTTGAAACACTACACGAACACGTTGTTTTCAAAAGAGATGGTTCGGAAGTGGTGGCTATGAATGAGTTACAAACGGTGCGCGTCTATCGACCCGATGAAAAAGCGGATTATTATATCATGGATATTGTCTCTAAATTGAATTGCGCTACCGAAAGCCCGTTCAAAATTTTAGCCTATCGCTATGCTGGTATGGGTTGGCGGGCAACCCAAGAGTGGGATAATAAAAACAGTGAGGTATTGAGTTCGGAAGGTAAAACCCGCAAAGATGCCGATGGCACAAAAGCCCGTTGGTGGCTCGCGCAAGGCACATTGGGTGATGACTATGGCGGGGCTGCCATGCTCTCGCACCCCACCAATTTTAACCACCCCGAACCCCTACGCATATGGCCCGAAAACCAATATGATAGGGGGGATTTGTTCGGTATGTTTGCGCCCACAAAAGATATAGATTGGCTATTAGAACCCAATAAAACATACGTTTTGCGCTACCGTTGGCTCGTTTTTAATGGAAAAATGACGAAAGAAAAGGCGGATGCCGCTTGGAAAGCATTTGCGGAAATGCCGAAAATTTCTGTAACTTTGCAGAAATAAAATTTATAAATAATGGCATATAATAGATTTAAAAAATTGGCTCAATTGCGTGAAGAGTTGGGTATTGATGACCGAATCGGAGACTGGATGCCACATCCTATTCCAGAGGTTACCGTTACAGACTTTTTGTTGCAAAATCTTGCAGAAGCAAAGGATGAGGCATTAGGTACTGAAAAAGCAAAGTCAGAATATATAGTCGCGCCCGTTTTAAAAGAATTACGTCGTAAAAATCCGAATAAATTTAGCTCGTTTTCAGGCTATCAATTTAATGTAGATAGTAAATTGAAATTAGTGGGTTATTGTGATTTCATTTTATCAGCTAACCCTAAAAAAATTGAGATAGATGCACCTATATTTTGCCTTGTTGAAGCAAAAAATGATTTGATTGAAAATGGGTTAGCTCAATGCGGTGCAGAAATGTACGCTGCCCAAATATTTAATGAACGCAACGGAATACACGATAAAGTGATGTATGGTTGCGTTACGAATGCTTTCTCGTGGTGCTTTTTGAAATTAGAAGGTAAGCAACTGTTTATAGATACTGATTTTATTCCCTTAACTTATGCTGAGCCGCACCGTGTTTTGGCAGTATTGCAATGGATATTAGATAGTAGTTTAAAGCAATAATTATGGTGACAAAATTTGAAGATTTAGATATTGATTTGAAAGATATTTTTGAGATATATGAGTAATACTCCCCTCAGTATTTTAGCCTAAATCAGACCATATACACGATGAACAAAATGAAACGACTAACAATCTATACTACATTGATTTTCAATATCTTACATATATGTTCTCTTAACGCACAAGAGGATAAAAAGACATATGCCCGTACAATTTCTATTAGCCAATTTATTAAAGAGTTACAGGATACATCTAAAGTAAGCGTTGTTATCCGAAACACTAATATTGAAGCTGACCCTTTGACGGATAAAATATATACGTATGGGGCTGAAAACAATAATAGTATATTGAACTGGGATAGTATTTTACAGACGTATCCTAAAATAGCTATTAACAGAGAAGTTAATTTATTGGACATTCGTGTTGGACCACGTACCATATTGCCTAATATGACATTTAAAAAAAGTGTTCATATTGAACGTTTTGAAGTCTTTAATGACCTTAGTTTTAGAAACTGCGTTTTTGAAGATTTAGTGTATTGTGTCAATACCAGTGCCTATTTTTTTAGGTTTCTTAACTGTCAATTTAACTATTATTTTAACCTCGAATCAATTGGGGCTGAAGAAATCATTATTGAAGACTGTACAATGAAACAGGGCATCAACGTCTATCAAAACGATGAGCCTTTGAATATGTCATTTGGGAATAATAAGGTCAATGGGAGTAGTTTTTTTAGTCTGTAAAAGGGGGTGGGAGGCTACTTATTTATGGGTCAAC
>JAYVKQ010000597.1:0-5114 GCA_043768285.1 Saprospiraceae bacterium
TTGCACCATTAGTACCTGCTACGCCTTGGTCACCTTTGTCGCCTTTTGCACCAGTAGTACCCGCTACGCCTTGGTCGCCTTTATCGCCTTTTGCACCATTAGTACCCGCTATTCCTTGGTCACCTTTTGCACCAGTATCACCTTTTGCACCATTAGTACCTGCTACGCCTTGGTCACCTTTGTCGCCTTTTGCACCAGTATCACCTTTTGCACCATTAGTACCCGCTACGCCTTGGTCACCTTTGTCGCCTTTTGCACCAGTATCACCTTTTGCACCATTAGTACCTGCTACGCCTTGGTCGCCTTTGTCACCCTTTCCGCCATTAGTACCCGCTACTCCTTGGTCGCCTTTATCGCCTTTTGCACCATTAGTACCAGCTACGCCTTGGTCTCCTTTGTCACCTTTTGCGCCAGTATTTCCCTTATCTCCTTTGCTACCATTGTCACCTTTTGCGCCAGTATCACCTTTTGCGCCAGTAGCACCCGCTATTCCTTGGTCTCCTTTGTCACCTTTTGCGCCAGTAGCACCTCTATCACCTGTTGCCCCTTTGTCGCCAGTATTTCCCTTATCTCCTTTGCCACCATTGTCACCTTTTGTGCCAGTATCGCCTTTTGCGCCAGTAGCCCCTCTATCACCCGTTGCCCCTTTGTCGCCAGTATTTCCCTTATCTCCTTTGCCGCCAGTTGCGCCAGTATCGCCTTTTGCGCCAGTAGCTCCTCTATCACCCGTTGCCCCTTTGTCGCCTTTATCGCCTTTTGTGCCCATAGAGCCAGTTTCCCCCTTATCGCCTTTTGCGCCAGTAGCTCCTCTATCGCCCGTTGCACCTTTGTCACCTTTATCGCCCGTTGTACCCGTTGCCCCTTTCATGCCCATTGTGCCAGTTTCCCCTTTGTCGCCTTTTGCGCCAGTAGCCCCTCTATCACCTGTTGCCCCTTTGTCGCCAGTATTTCCCTTATCTCCTTTGCCACCATTGGCACCTGTTGCGCCAGTAGCCCCTCTATCACCCGTTGCCCCTTTGTCACCTTTATCGCCTTTTGTGCCCATAGAGC
This sequence comes from Saprospiraceae bacterium, assembly GCA_043768285.1. Taxonomy (GTDB): domain Bacteria; phylum Bacteroidota; class Bacteroidia; order Chitinophagales; family Saprospiraceae; genus JAAFJT01. The sequence goes on from JAYVKQ010000597.1 coordinate 1,051, forward strand.
CGGTTTCCCCCTTATCGCCTTTATCGCCCGTTGCACCCGTTGCCCCTTTTATGCCCATTGTGCCAGTTTCCCCTTTGTCGCCTTTCTCTCCTTTTACACCCATAGCACCTGTTGCTCCTTTATCGCCTTTCATGCCCATTGTGCCGGTTTCCCCCTTGTCGCCTTTCTCGCCTTTTGCGCCTCTATCTCCAGTCGCTCCAGTTACTCCTTTTACGCCTTGGCAATCATTAGAATCAAATCTGCCATCACCATTTCTGTCTTCATTAGCATCATTTCTGCCATTGCCATTCGTATCCCAGCAATCTGTACCGTCTTTACCATCGTCTCCCATTGCACCTTTCGACCCTTGACAATCATTTGCATCATATTTACCATCACCATTTCTATCTTCGTGGGGATCATTTTTACCATTACCATTCAAGTCCCAACAGTTGATACCATCTTTGCCATCATTGCCGCCTCCGCCTCCGTTGCCAGAGAATAAGGCGTATGGTACACTCATAAACTGCGTAGTCCCCATATTCAAATAGCTACCATCGCATTGTGGGTCGAGTTCCACTTTCAAATGTTTTGCACCACTGCCCCAATTCACTTGGCTGAGTGTGTTTTTGATAGAAATCCCTTGACCAATATTAAGTATAAATAAACCGTTATGGTCGGTTTTTACACGGTGCTTTTCTTGGAACGAAATATTGCCTGATGCTGACCCGTCCAATACAGAAAAACGAAGGCATATATATTCATCACATATCGGGCTGCCGTGCGCATCGCGGGCAATTGCCTGATATGGTATGCCTTGTGGCGGTGCTTGTGCTATCAGCTGAAAACTAAGCATGATACTCGCCACAAACAACAACATAATTGAGTGAATTTTTTTCATGTAGATAAGTTTAATAAATGAATTAAAATGATTGTAATGTGTAAAATGTATTGCATATAAAAATGGGCTTGCCAGATTTTAGGTGCGGCAAAGCCATTGATAGGCATTAATTAAGGTGAGACCATTAAATGTTGTGGCTTTTCAATAAGATTATCTTATAAAAACAATTATACACAATAATGATGACATTGCCTGCTTGATACCTCTTGTTATCGGTATGCTTTGGTATATGATGTGGTAGCCTTAGGAGGGACGACTTTTATGGTAATGGGTTCAGTTTGTTAAAATATTTTCTTCTGTAAAGTAATGGTTCAAATTGCGTAAAATTATAATTTGTATTGTTACATAATCGTGTTACAACGTATTTTCACTACAACAAATATATAGAATGGATTTAAAAAAACAAAAAAAATGATAAAAAAAAATACATTTCAAGTAATTTAATTTTTAAAAACAAACCCAATAAGATATTTTTATTGGCATATGAAACTGCAATCTTAATATATAAATTGCTGAAAATCAATAAAATACTGAGGGGTATTTATAATAACTTATATTTTTTGTTTCCAACTATCAATCAATATTTTGTAAAAAAGGCGTAAATTTTTTTTTAAAATAGGACGAAATTTTTTAGCAGTAATGTCTTCAAAAACGCGAAAAAAAAACACGCTTGAAAGCCTAAAATATAACCATTGCTTTCGACTTTATGGATGCAAAAGACTTCAAGGCAACTAAATCATTGCTCAAAAATATGATGTTACAATAGTATTGTCAAAAACATTTTATGACCAATGTTTCTAAGTTTTTTTTATAATTAATTGATATTTAATTTTTTATAAACAAAATTATTGAAATAATACCTTGTTTATAGTAATAATTTTTAGGCAAAAATTACGTATTTATAATACCTTCAGACTGACATCTTGAAGTTGTTTTTTTCTTATTAAATTATGATTTTAATTTTTTACAACACAACCACTTATAAAATTTCATCGTCTTTCACTTTATCCATTTATGCTTATTATCTTTACATTTTCAATATTCACATTGCGTCATTTTAACGCTTGACAGCACTCAAAATCGTTTATGCAAAATTTTCTTTCCCTCTATTCTAAAATCGAAAATCCGACCTTTGAGATGGTGTTATTCACCTTCTTACTGGCGTTTATTTGCTCTGCTTGCATTGCTTTAACCTATTATTTTTCAACACCGAGCACGCTAAAAACACCCAACTATATTCAAGCCTTAATATTGAGTTCTTTGATTGCTACCATGATTTTACAATCCATTGGCGATAATGTGGCATCGGGCTTGGGCATTTTAGGCGCATTAACGATTATCAATTTTCGGACTTCATTCCGCGATCCCCGCGATATTATTTTCATGTTTGCCGCCCTGGGCGTGGGCATCGCCTGTGGTTCATATGTGTTTATGATTGCGGCTACAGGTACGGCTATATTCTGTTTTATGTCTTTTGCTTTAAAATTTACGCCCTTTGATTTGGGCAATCACTTAATCTGGGAATTGCGCATCCGTTTAAATAATAAAGAAGATATTGCACAGGCTGAAAAAATTTTAAATCAATTTTGTTTAAAATGCAATTTGGAAGCCATCCGAAACGATACGGGTAAAGAAACAGCCCCTTACCACGAGCGCGAATACGTGATTATTTTAAAAAATGATAATAAACAAGCTGAATTATTAGAGACTTTAGAACAAATGGGCATCCACATTCGCCGTATTAATTTACAAAATTCGGATATGACAACGCAGAATTAAGTATGAAGTGGGGCTTTGTGAAATATGGGGATATTTCGCAGGGCGATTAAAATCGCCCCCTATTGATTTTTTTTGCCCATAATTTTCACAATACTCATCAATAGCGGGCGATTTTAATCGCCCTGTGGATTATAGAAATTAATGTACAGAGCTGTCATTGTGTTTATACGTGAAATTTTTGCACACATATTGTCGCATATTTTATAAAAAAAATGAAATTCAATATCTTATACCTTCTTATTCCAGCCGCTATATACGGCTGTTACCATATCATCAACGACTTGCAGGGGCAGAGCGTGCAAACTTTTTTTGGTACTGCCGAAACCGAGCCGCAAACCTTGAATTTCGAACACGATGTACTCGTCAAAGACCTTCGAACTGTCATGGGTAATCAGGTGAAAAAAGGGGATACACTTGCTATTTTATACCGTTCTGAATTAGATAGAACTACTATCGAACGCCTTGCCGACATCAATCAAGTGGAAGTAGAACACAAAGCTAAAAACGACATAATCGACAAAGATAAAGACCTAATGTCCATCAAAAATAACGCAAAATTAAGCGCATTACAAGCACAAATCCGCATTTTACAAACGGAGGACAGTATAAAAGGTAGTGTTAAAAATGCGATTTATGGCAATTTGCCGCAAGACAATCGGCTGCTGCGCGAGAAAATAAACGCACTGCAAGAGGAAATGGTGCAAACTGAAAAACAAACCCGCGAACAACTCCTACAAATCGAAACGCAACGCCAAAGTCAGCAAAATATCACCCAAGCCAAAATCGCCCAAGTGCAGCAAGATTTGGATTATGTCACATTAGAAAAAAGTAAATTATTCTTGATAGCACCTATTGATGGCTTCGTAGAACAAGTCAATATGGGTAAAAATATGCTCGTATCTGCCTATAAAGATTTGATTAAAATAAATCCCCGAAAACCCAATAAAATTGTTGGCTTTATTCACGAATCATCGGATATTCCTTTTCAATTGGGCGATAGCGTAACCCTCGAATCGAGTGTGCGATTGCCCATAAAAACAAAAGGGACAATAGTCGGAAGCAACCCGAAATTGGTTGAATTACCATATCGCTTGCGCAAATTCACGGAACTGCGTGCCTGGGGGCGAGAAATCTATATCGAAATTCCTGATACCAACGGATTTTATATTGGTGAAAAAATTCTGGTTTCATTAAAAGTGGTACCCCCTCAGTAATTTAATGTGAATAAGGGGTTTAAAAGTCCCGTTAGGGATGCAATGTGGGTAATATTTCGCCAATCCGAAACCCGAAGCCCCGTTAGGGGTGAAATTGTAGCCGTGTTTACAGTTACCAATATTGCATCCCTAACGGGGACTTTTAAACCCATTACCCACATTCTCAATAGTTTTAACGAATGATTTTAAAG
>JAYVKQ010000598.1:0-2366 GCA_043768285.1 Saprospiraceae bacterium
ACCCATGATGTAATAACGCGCTATACTGAGGGGGGTATTACTATAGCTCAATATATCGCACAAGGCAATCAATGGCTTCATCAATACCATTGTTTTTGCATATTCTTTGGTTGCAGATAGAGCATATCCAACCAATAGATTGCCATCACGCGCCACGATTTGCGGCGCACCCTCCATCATACCTACCATAGTCGGCTCATCATAAACAAAAGATACAAAACCTTGACGCTCAACAGTTTGTGCATCAAGGTTTTGTTTTAAATTGTCGCGCTGCAATGCCAAAAGGTCAGGAATTTCGCGCTGTTGCAAGATGCCTATTTGGAATTTTTCCACGTCAAAACTATTGATTGGGTTTAGCCCAGTTATCAAATAAAGTCCACCCGAAAATAGCAATTAAAATAGAACCAATTATAATGCCCCATGCGAAATTGCGATGTTCTAATAAATTCATTAAAAAAGCTAAGGCTATGCAAAGTCCAAGTGTGGTATAAAAATCAAATTTCATGAATTTTAACAGAAAAAACTGCCCCGCTGCAACTGCGAAACCATAGGCGATACGTTTGAGCCAGATATTCATATTTCAGACTTGTTTGGTTAATTAAATTGAATAGATACGTACCCCACAAAGTTATAAATTCTTAACGATTGTAGGGTAAAAGTTAAGATATAAAATTAATCCTTCCGCACTTTTCGAACAAAAGCGTTGATACCCCTAAATCGCCAAGCTAAACTCAATTCAGCCGTTGGAAAAAGATAGCCATATGTTTTAAAAGGGTACATTGATGATACACCACCTTTCATGTAAATGACCATAGGTATCGCTTTATTGCCGCGTTGAAATGCGAAATCGCGTCCAATACCGACGGATACTGAGGGGGTTGCATATATTTTACCAATAGTAGGCACACTATCTTGAATAACCTTTTGCGGTGTAAAGGGTTTTAAAATATAATTTGCCCCAACTCCGATTGGACTAACCTGTGCAAAAAAGCCGCTACTATTGATAAACCGTACCGTCCATTCCAGCGAAAATGACGCATTTTCATGCACCCCATCGTAATGCCATAATCCTGCATCGGCAGATATATAGAGTTCGCGCATAACCCTTTGCCCCATTGCAGTACCCTTAAATCCGCGCATTTCAGTCATTTTAAAGGGATAATCCACCCCCAATTTTACGCCATAAAATCGGGGTGAACCCATTGCGGATATATGTATGGGCATGGGTTCGAGCGCAGTACGTGAGCGCGTGTAAGCCTCAGCCTTTGGGTTTTTACTTTTCTTCTTGTTTTGGGCTTTTATACTGAGGGGGTATAAAAAGTAAGTCAAAATAAGAATAATCGTTATATTCAAATAATTGTTTTTCAATTTTTTATGATTTAATTTATATTGTCTAACTTTTAAAATTATATAGCGTTACACAGCGTTTAAGCAGAGAAGACACAGCGTTTCATAGAGTTGTTTTCTGGCTTTTGTTTTGTATTCCGCAGGGTGATTGAAATCACCCCTTATTGATGAATTTCATGAGACAGTAAAAAAAACCTTTGTGAAACACAGTGTTTTCTCTTTTTAATCTCCGTGTAATTTTTTTGCTCTTAATCATATTAAATAGAAATAAATATAAAATTTACCTATTTATGTCATTGCGTGGCAACGGTTTTTAGCATACTTTTGTAGCACTCATTAAGTATTCTTATTTTTAGCCATTATATAATCCAAAATGAATATTAAGCCATAGCTCCTTAAGTCAGGTTGCTTTGTCTGCCCGTTTTTACGCACTCGTTTTTATAAAGACTGCCGCGTCATTCATTTCCAAATTATTTTAATGTTGAAAATAACCTTGCGTTGAGAAGGTCTGTTTTGCTATGCGATTTGCTGAATTATTTTGGCAAAGGTAGGTAAGAGAATGGACAATTGAAAATATTGCATGACTGAGGGGTATAGTTGGGAAAATTATTTCCCAACCATAGACCTCTCGATAAAGATAATTTGTTTTTAATTAAAAATTCAATGTGGCGTGTAGGGTCTTGACACCTTACACGCTGTTTTTTTTTCAAAAATATAGCCAAGTTTTGTTGCGCCATAACTATACAAAACATTGATTATCATATTATAACAAAAAAACCTTTGACATAATTATCAACCTTTTGAATAGGAAAAAAAAGGTTAATATGGCAAATATGGCGTGTCACTAATTGCAAAAATACGGGCTACTATTGTCAAAAATGAGTATCTAAATTGCCTAATAGGATACGAACATATATATGGAACTGGTTGCGTAATTAACTATATGGTTATCAACGTTTTATGAAATATGCGAAACACGATTTTAGAATATTTTTTGCATCTAAAAGCCTAATAATCAA
>JAYVKQ010000599.1:0-2455 GCA_043768285.1 Saprospiraceae bacterium
GGAGTTTATGCAAAAAAAATCCCTATTCATAGTCATCGAAGGCTTAGATGGTTCGGGCAAAACATCGGTATCACGGCATTTGGCACAAGTGCTGAACGCGCCCGATAAAGACATCGTAAAACTGACTTACGAACCCAATAACGACTGCGTGGCGGGCGCGTTTATTCGCGATATATTGACGAAAAAATATACGGGATATACACCCGAAATATTGGCTTTGGCATTTGCAACCAATCGTTTAGACCATTGCGATAGGGTCGTAAAACCCTGGTTGTCGGCAAGTGATGACCATATTGTTATCTCGGATAGATATTATTTATCTTCGATGGTATATCAAAGTAGCCCTACGTTTTCTTTTCATAAAGTCATGACTTTCAATCAGTTCGCTCTGAAACCTGATATTATATTTTTTATTGACGTAGATGATAAAGTCTGTTATCAGCGCATGGCGAACCGCAATATGCCGCCCGAATTATTTGAAACCAAATTGGCAGAATCGAGGCGTAAGTTTTTGAAAGGCATTCAGTTTTTGAAAGAAAAACGCCGTGAGAATATCATTAATATTGATGGCAATGGGACGATTGAATCAGTTGCGGGACAGATATTGACAGCGATATATAATCATGCGCCCTATTTTAAAAGGGATTAATAATTTAACAATGGTTTTATTTTAACGTTTGAACAATTAAATTGTTAATAGATGTTAATAAATGACTATCATTGTCCATTATCCATAGTCTGTTTTAAATAATCAAAAAAATATGCTTGAATACGCTAATTATTACTATATTGTTCTTGCCTTGCAAGCCTTCTGTCTGTACCACGCTTACAAAAATAACAACCAACAGAAATGGTATTGGTTGATTATTTTCGTGCCAATGATAGGGTGTTTGATATATCTCTACTTAAATTTTTATAGCCAGCGCAATATCAGCACTATTACTGAGGGGGTCAAAGGAATGGTATATACCAATTATGTGGTTGAAAAATTGGAGAAAGAAGTCAAATACTCTGACACTGTGACCAATAAAATGAACTTGGCTGATGCTTATACTGAGCGCGGACGGTTCGACGAAGCGATGGCATTATATGAATCTTGTCAAAAAGGATTTTATGAAAACAATCCTGATTTATTGCGTAAAATACTGAAAGTCAATTATTTAAGAAAAGAATATGATAAGGTGGTGGCTTTAGGTGAAAGATTAGAAACAGTGAAAAGTGTGGGTGATTCGGAAGATAAAATTGCATACGCTTGGGCATTGTATCATACAGGCGCTCCCGAAAAAGCAGAAGCTAAGTTTCATGCCTTAGATGCGCGTTACGCCAATTTTCAGGCGCGTTTCGAGTTTGCGCGCTTCTTTATCGAAACGGGTAGGTCAAACAAAGCCAAACAGGTGTTGAATAATATCGTTGAAGAATACGATGGTATGGATAAACATGAACAGGACTCTAAAAAAGACATTCAACGCGAAGCTAAACGTATGTTATTGACTTTAAAATAGAGAGAAAGAGCCGAAAATTAAAGCAAACACACTAAAATACTGAGGGGTATTGTTTTAGTGTTATAAATTAATGCTTATCTCTTTTCTATGTGTCAAAATAAACGACATATTATGAAAATTTATTACCTTTGTCTTGAAAGTATAAACGTGTAATCTTATTATATTCCTGTATGAGAGCAATAATCATTGATGATGAAAAATCTGCCCAAAACACACTTTTAGAATTATTGGAGAAATATTTTCCCAATCTTGTACGCGTATGTGATGTTTGTGATAGTGGCGCTGAGGGTATCGCCAAAATCAAGGAATTGCGCCCCGAAGTTGTTTTTTTAGATGTCAATATGCCCAACATGACAGGTTTCGATATGCTCAAAGCCTTAGGTTTCCCAGATATTGATTTCAAAGTTATTTTCTGTTCCAGTCATGGCGAAAATGCCATAAAAGCCTTCCGATTCAGTGCTTCCGATTTTTTGGTAAAACCTGTAAAGTTAGAGGAGTTAATTGAAGCTGTCACTCGTGTAAAAGAGTCAATTATACGCAACTACCAAGCTTTAGAAATTGAAAAATACCGCGTATTACTCGACAATATGAATAAGGTGAGCGTAGATACGGCGGATAGTAAAAAAATAGTCCTTTCAACCCTTGAAGGTGTGTATTTTATCGATTCTGACGATATTATCCGTTTAGAAGCCGATGGCAATTATACTACTTTTTATACTTCTACTCACAAGCCCATCATAGTAGCCAGACGCATCGGCGAATTTGATGAGCTATATCCTTTCTACCGCGTTCATCGCTCATGGATTATCAACCCACGCCATGTTACTCGCGTCACCCGTGGCGATAGTATCATTCTTCACTTCAGCGATGATTCGCAAGTAGAAGTATCGCGCAGCAAAAAAGATGAAGTCATCAACTTTTTAAGGGATTACATGACCCTCTAATCATAAGTA
>JAYVKQ010000600.1:0-3157 GCA_043768285.1 Saprospiraceae bacterium
TGAACAATTAGCACCTGCAAAATTTGGTAAATTAGCAACCTCTTTTAAACTAAATGATATTGATAATGAATTAGTTATATTAAAGGAACGACTTTTAGATTTTAGAAAAGAATTTGACAGTAATCCTAAGTTCAAAGCATTTGAAGCTAAACTTTCGTCTTTGGGTTTTAACCGAGAAACGGCTTATTTGTTTTTACATAGTCATAGTTTATTCGATAATATTACCTTGAAACTCATGAAAATGGTAGGAGACCCAATACATAAATCTCAAATAGAAAATTTGAAAACGTTGGGAGACAAAGAAGGGCTGAAAATATTACAATTTTCAACCCGACATTCTTATTCTACACGTTTGCAAGCACACAACGATGCTTTTGAAAATACAATTTTTTATGCTAAAATTCTATCTGATTTTGAAAGTGCATTTAATTGATTATCAATAAGTTAATCAATAGTATGTATATTCTCCTTCAAGCCAATAAAGACCGCCATTCGAATTATACCGCACCCGCGTCACTCGATTTTCACTATCAAAAGTGTAATCATAATTGATGTCATATTTATCATTGCCACTATAATGCGTTGATTTTTTTATCAAATTGCGGTTGCTGTGTTCCTGCCAAGTCATACCCATGTTTTCATTACCTATGGTATTTAATTTATCAAGATAGAATTCATATTCCGTCAAAATATAGGCTTTTCCGTCAGTGTCAATAGACCATTCTTTTACTGTATTGCCATCAACAATGTCGTATTTATGTGTTCTATATAACTTACGATTGTTAGGGTCAAGCGAATAATGCTTTTCTTCGATCAAATAGCCCTCGCTATCGTAGGTATTGACGCGATGCGAGTATGCCCACATTTGTTCCGCAATTTTACCATTCGCACCAAGCGTGTAATTTAGTTCCCATGCGTTTTTGCTATCGCAATTGCCTTCCATTTGCTCTTTTAAAAACCCATTATTGATTGTGTAATTCGTGCAAATCCTATCGGGCAAATGCCCCGTACTATCTTTTTTCAAACGTTTAGCAGTGGATTGTGATAGTTGTCCATTGGTGTAATTATAGGTAATAAGGTCAAACTCGGTTTTCACCGTACGAATGCGCCATGCAGAAGGTTTGATAGGTTCAACGTCGTAGCGGCAACTTGTGACGAGTGAGAGGAGCGCGATTAGTGTTAAAATATTTTTAATCATCATGTTGTATTGAGATTTTAAGTGTTGAGAATGTTATTCTTTACATCTTATTACGAGTGTGCAAAGAAAGCCGTTGCTTTTCCATAAAAACTGATATGTAATTATCATCTTTGTCTTGAAAATACGTAAAAAAAAAAGTAACTACTTAGTGCTGCCACTAAATACACTAATTTTCACTAATTATTTCTATAAAATGTCTTATAATTATTGAAAATTAGTGAAATTAGTGGCAGCCCTAAGTAGTTACAAAAAAAAATTGTGCATGAATATCAAAATTGAAGCCTACCAAGTTGCAGAATCATTTAATATCAAAAAACTGCGTTCCGAGTTTAAAGCCGACCCTTATACGAGCAATAACTCCGAGTTATTCTATTATTTTGAGGATAAAAACACTTATTTACTCATTTTTGATTATGGTGTCGTCGTGTTTGCAAACTATGATGTGGTTGACCGCAGTGCCTTTCTTGTTTATCTAAAACCTTACGCTAATGAATGGTTAGCAACCGATATATATGAGCAATATACCATTAATGTAGATACTAAAATTGGAAAAGCGATTGTCAAAAACGACTATGTGACTGTGGCTAAACTCGACCCCTCAGTATTGCGCATCGTGATGTTGAATACGGGGCAATCTGTCGCCTTAGAATATTACGAAATGCTGACCGATGACCTACTCACTTCCATGAAAACCTATACGGGCGAGTTGGAAAAATACGGCAAATTGAGCGTCTCGAAAACCCCTTTGATGAAATATATTGGTAGGGTGTTAAATGTTAAAAACAGTATTGTTGATAATCTCTATATCCTCGATGACCCCAACCTCACTTGGGACGACGAAGACCTCAATTTCCTCAACCGCTATCTAAAAACCAATTTTGATACCTATACCCGCTTCAAAGATTTGGACTATCGCTTGCGAATTATCGAAGATAATCTTAAATTGTTCACCGAAGTGCTGAACCATCGAGAAAGTTCACGATTGGAGTGGATTATTATCATTTTGATTTTGATTGAGATTATTAACGCGCTGTTTTTTCATAAATAAAAAATTTTGAGTACAACACCCACCAAAAAATAATATTGCTGCATCTATATCTTAAACGAAATAATTATTTACAAAAATAGCCGCCCATATCCGAATTGATAGACAACGACCTCATACGACTTTGCCAACAGCAAGACCCAAAAGCGCAAAAATTGCTGTATGACCGCTTCGCTCCGAAGATGTTTGGCGTGTGTCGCCGCTATATTGCCAATCGGCAAGACGCGGAGGATGTCCTTGTTGAAGCCATGTTTAAAGTTTTTGACCATATAGATAGTTTTCAAAACGCGGGTAGTTTTGAAGGTTGGATACGCCGCATTGTTGTCAATGAGGCGTTGATGTTTTTGCGCAAAAAGAAGCTATTGACCATAGATACCGATGCCGCCGACCTCAACCACATTGATTATAGCCACCCCCTCAGTATTGAACACGAATTGGCAGCCCAAGACATTTTAAAAGTGCTTGAACGACTACCTACGGGCTATCGCACCATTTTCAACCTATTCGTGATTGAAGGATTTAAACATATAGAAATTGCAGAAATGTTGCATATTAGCATCAATACATCAAAATCGCAGTTAATTTTGGCAAAAGATAGATTGAAAAAAGAATTAGAAAAAATTGGATAACGAAAAAGACATATTTGACCTCCTCCGTGAAAGTAGTGACAACTTAACGGAACAACCCTCTGCCGAAGCGTGGACACGCCTTGAGCGCAAGCTAAAAACGACCCGCAAAACCAAGCGCAAACGCCGCCCAATGTTGCTACAAATCACGGTTATTACAGGTATTATCCTCTTACTTTTCACGGTGGCAATGGCGAGTTGGTATATCACGCACCAACATCAACTACTACTGAGGGGTAAGCAACGCTTCACGGCATTGCAATTTATGATGGGCGAATGGACATTTAA
>JAYVKQ010000601.1:0-6078 GCA_043768285.1 Saprospiraceae bacterium
AACTGATTTTGATGATGTTTATAATTTTTTTTGCAAAAAAAATTATAAACATCATCAAAATCAGTTTACTAAACCGCAATTTCAAGCTACTCTTTCACTACTTTTTTAAGCGCAACGCCTTCTTTAGCATACACTTTCACAAAGTAAATGCCCTTCGCCGCACCCCCCATATCCAATTCATAATTACTTGATTGTGTGAGTTTTACGTTCTGAACGACTTGCCCAGCCACATTAGTCACTGTCAAATACTGAGGGGTCAAGTTATCGAATGTCAAAACCGTTTTGCCAAACGTTGGATTGGGTGCAACAGCAACTTGCGTATCCACCGAATTTTCTTCAACCGCCGAGGTCACATCGAAGCGCGTTCCAGAGTTTAAAATCTCTTTTGTGGTTGGATTTTGAACCCAAGCTACGGTATATATTTGGCTTGCTACCCATGTCGCGTCCATCGTATAATTAGCTGTCACTGTAATCTCAGCCCCACTATTGATAGCCGCTATCGCATCACCCGCTTCGCCACTTGAATTAATAAACCTTCTGAACACATTATAATGCGTTGGTTCGCCATTAGGCGCAGCATAGCTCACTTTTTTCTCCACTAAAGCAATAAATAAGCGATTCGTAGAAGCGGGGATATTTTGAAACGCCTTCACTTTTACCGTTGCAGTACCTGTTGCTTCCGTTACTTTTACAGATATAGTTGCATCATTCCCCGCATTTTGGGTCAAAGTCGTTTCGGTTATACTGCCTACTGATACCAACGCTTTACCATTGATAGACGCACGCGGCGTACCGGGCAAACCGTAGTAAGTAGCGCGCGCATCCTGCGGCACTTTGTTCGCCACATAAAATTTGCAGTTAGAATAGGGTATCGCCGAATGGTAGCTAATATGGTGCATATTGGTATTGGTTTCAACCTTCACCGCCGTGAAAAACGAAGGATTTGACCCCGCACAAATGCCACAAAGCGTATTCGTAAAATGCTCCACCAAGGCGTATTTTTTAGTTTGTCCAAAGGCTGTAAGGGTGGCTAATATGCCAACAATTGTCAATAGTTTTTTCATGATAAATATTTTTTAATGAATAATGGATAGTTGATAATGGATAATGGATAATTTGGCAAATACAAAAGTGATTTTTAATTATCACTGATTTATCACGCTGTACATTTAAAATTGTTATAGTAACGTGAGTTCGGAGATTGAAGAAAAATCACGAAATATCGTGGCTACGCCACTTTTGACGATAAAACCTTTGCTCAAAAGTGGCGTAGCCACGACATTTCGGTAGAATGTTGCGTTTACCGCTTTTTCAGAGTAACGTAGCTACGGCATTTCGGTATTACGTTACAATCTCCGAACTCACGTTATAGCACATTTTAAACTGTAAAGTTAAAGGAAATTGTACTAAACCGAAATACAAATATTTATGCGAATAATGGGTTCATACCCAATAAATCCGTTAGGATTTGCACGTTTATAGAATAAATCAATGGGATCTTTTCCTACGAATCCGTAGGATTCACACGTAAATGCGTAAAAAACGTGCAAATCCTACGGATTCGTTTTACATTTTCACATATATTGTCTATAAATGTACAAATCCTAACGGATTTATTGAGTTTGAACCCATTATTCGCATTATTTACAAAAAAATCACATTCTTCGTTAAAAGTATATTAAATCTACTATTTTTGAGCAAAATTAAAACATAAAAGTTACTCAAATCCATATTGTCACTATGAAAAAAATACTCTTTTTGGCAGCCTTATCCATAATTTTTATGCGGTGCTCACCGTTGAAAAACACGCCTTCAAGTAACAGTAATCGCATACAAGCCGTTGAGGTTTTCGGCACACCTAAACCCACCTCGCCATATAGCTTAGGCGTTTGGGCAGGCGATAATTTCTATCTCGCAGGGCAATTAGGCACTGACCCCATCTCTGGAAAAATGCCCGAGGGTGGTTTCAAAGAAGAGGTGCATGGCGTAATGAAAAACCTTGAACGCATATTGAAAAGTGGCGGTTTGGATTTTTCAAACGTGGTCAAAACAACAGTTTATTTGACCGATTTGAATGATTTTCAAACCATGAACGAGGTGTATAAAACCTATTTTCCAAAAGGGTATTTTCCTGTGCGCGAGACGGTTCAGGTGGCGGGTTTGGTGCGGGGGGCGCATATCGAGATTTCGATGGTGGCGTATAAAAAAAGATAATAAAATAATGATGAACGATGAATAGCGATTGCACATATGGGAAAAAAGTATTTGTACAATGGCTTATATATCCGCAGGGTGATTGAAATCACCCGCTATTGATGGATTTTCGTGGTAAATATCAATAGCGGGCGATTTTAATCGCCCTGCGGATACCACTTCAATGTCCATATGCGAAATTGTTGAATAATGAATTTCATAAAATGTTAAATATCAATATTTTATGAAATTATAACACTAAGTTTATTTACAAACTATTGATTAAAGTAAACGAAAAACCGATTATATGAAATATTTACCTTTTATTTTTATTCTCCTTTTTTCAAAAATAAACGCCCAAAAAATGGAAGATTTTGGGCAGTTAAAACCCTTACTCGCCAGCTTTAAGGGGACGATATATGCCTTGCCCGAAAACATTACGCACTATACGCCAGAGGTCGAAAACCTGCCCGTTTTGGGCTATATTTACACCAACGCCTTGAACATAACGGAGCGCGATTTGACCTACGATTTTCCGGGCGTTCCCAATCGTAGAATGTGGTTTGGCATCGTTTATAAAGCCATGTTTGAACTCGAGGAAGGTGGCAAATTTGAGTTTAAACTGGCTTCTGATGATGGATCCGCTTTGTGGATAGATAGAAAAAGCGTGATTGTGAATGACGGCGTGCATCCCATGACAGCGCGTAAAAAAGAATTGAGTTTGAGTAAAGGTATGCACCATATTGTGGTCTGGTATTTTCAAGCCGTGCCAACCAAAATGGGATTACAACTATTCATCAAAAAAACGGGCGAAGAGGAGCAAATTATGAACCTCAAAGATTATTCAAAACGCCTTACCTCAGCCGCCGAAGCCACCAATGCGCAAATGACCGATAGGGGTATCAAAATCAATATTGACGACAAAATTTTATTCGATGTCAATAAATACGACATCAAACCGCGTGCTCAAACTTGGCTTAACTACCTCGGTGATATGCTCCAGTTTTATCCCAATTGCACACTCAAAATTGATGGACATTGCGATATTACAGGCACAAAACAAGACAATCAAACCCTATCCGAGAACCGCGCCAATGCCGTAGCCGAAGCCTTGAAAAAACTCAATATTCCGAAAACCATTAAAGTAAAAACGGCAGGATTTGGGTCTGACAAACCCGTAGCGGACAATAAAACGGAGAAAGGAAAAGCCTTGAATAGGCGGGTTGAGGTGTTTATTGAATAGTATTTTTTAAATATAAAATATGCCAAAAAGAGGAATATATTATTACATCAATACCCTAAAAATGCGCGCTATCGCCTTGTCTATCAATGGTTTAGACAAAATAGGCTTGATGCGTTTTTATAAAGAAAAACAAAAAAAACGCTATGCCACATATGCCTCACAATTGACAATACCCGCCGATATAAAGCCCCATTTTCTCAATACCCAATATGTCACCTATCTCTATTTGCCGACAGCTGCCGATTATGAACGGCATTTGCGATTGGATACTGAGGGGATCGCTATGTGCCGAAATGATGTGACTGTAATTTACAATCCACTCATTTGCGCTCATTTTGCATTGGTATGTTATAATGATTTTTTAAAATATAAAAATCAGAGAAGTTTAGAAAAATTTTGGATACAAGTACGGCATTTAGATTGCACAAAACCTAATGATGAGGGCGAGAGAATATATAGATATGATACCGAAGTACCCGCCTATGACCTCAAAGCGGGCTTTTATGCGGGTATCGCACAAGCAGCCATTGCTTCCGTGTTTACGAGAGCCTATCATTTGACCCAAGATGCAGCATGGAAAATGGCAGCGGAACAAACAATTATTGCTTTTTTTATCCCAATTACTGAGGGGGGGGTATTTACAAAAACGCCCGAGGGTTACGATTGGGTCGAAGAATATCCGTCACTTACACGCCGTAGTTATGTTCTCAATGGTTTTATTTTTTGCCTTGTTGCCTTACATGAATATACGCAATTATGCCAAGATACTGTTTTTATAAAAGATTTAGACGTTTTAGAAAAATCCCTTTTTTACACGCTCCATGAATATACTTTTGGTAAATATGTCAAGTACGGGAGGCATATGTATATTTTCCAAAACATTGAATATCATGGACTTATGGCGTGTCAGTTTGCACATCTCTATGCCCTAACGGGTAGTGAAGCCTATCGGCAATTGACCATAGAATTTAATGCACGCGTTGATTGGAAGGCTTTTTTCAGGTTTTATGATAGCCCAATGCCAGATGGGTTTAAGGTGATTTAACGACAGAAGAACAAATGTCTAAAAATTGGTCAATCAAGATTTTAGTATCAAATTTTTTTTCTACAAAAACCCGACCATTGCGTTTTTTTTCAAAAAATACGGAGGGGGGTGCTTCAATACATATTTTTAACGTTTCCGCTAAGGAAATAGGGTCATTTGTTTCAGCTAACCAGCCATTATTGCCATAATCCAAGACTTCGGGAATACCGCCTTCTTTGACCGATACTACTGCGATACCCGCCGCTAAACCTTCAATATTCGCAATACCTAATCCCTCTTGCCGCGAAGGTGTACACAATATATCGTGAGCATATAAGGCTTCACACACAGCTTCTTGTGAAATAAGTCCTAAATGATGAAATCTTACATTTGGGGCAAATGCCATACACCGTTGTCGCTCGTTTTCTACGCCTTCAGTTGCGCCAATTTGCGTGATTTCAATAATATATTGTGTCAATTGAGCAACAGCTTTGCATAATATATCAAACCCTCCACGCATAATATTGCTTTTGATAAATAGGATTTTGATAGGTGTTTCTTTATTAATTGTTTTCGGTAGAAAAGGTATATCCCGCATATCAACACCTTGATACAAAACGCTTACCTTCGCCCAATGATTTGGATATTGCGCTGCAATACGCGCTCGTAAATGCTTAGAACAGACAATAATTTTATCTAAAAAATGAATAGCAAGGGATTGGAATTGGCGCAATACATAAAAGTAAAACCAGCTTTTTTGTCCCTTAAATGGTCGCTTTTCTAATAAAAAATAATCATTTATCAAGCCTATTACTTGTATGTGTTTGGGCAAAAGTAAGCAGGGCAATATACCCCACATACAATTGCTAAAAACTATAATATCAGCATTATACGATTTATTTATTTTTTTAATGTTTTTATAATACGCCCAATTTCTGAATACAAAATCTATGAGGTTTAGGTATCGGGGGATATAGGTCTTAATCTTAATTACTGAGGGGGTGGCTTCAATCGCGTCATCTGTGATAATTTTGACATCGTGTTCTCGATAATATTCGGGTATCTTTGCCATCATTTCGGCAAATACGGCGGGACCAACAGTACGGCTTTGATAAAAATTTGTACACAGTAGGATTTTCATAGGCTATAAGGATTGCGGTTTAGGAAACTGATTTTTATGATGTTTTTAATTTTTTTTGATAAAAAAAATTAAAAACATCATAAAAACCAGTTTCCTAAACCACTTGCTTGGTCTATTTGCAAATAATAGAAATCGGCGGCGTTTTAACACGGTTACTTTCATGTCCCGCGCGGTCTTTGATATAAATTTCGTAACTGACAGTATCGCGGGCGCGGTCATTTTGGAATGTGCAGGGCGCAATGCCACGGCAACAACCACCATAAACGACCATCGAAATTTCGCCCGATATGCCATTGCCTGCACCTTGTTCTGGCACATAAAGTAAGCCGCGCGCATCGTTTATTCGGCTGTTGTCGCGGGTATCAATGATATAGAGTGAACTATCCGATTTTGTCAAGCCAATATCGCCATCGCCGTCGGTAAACTCAACGGTGATAAGCACCGAATCGCGGGAAGACGCGCCAATATCGCTCAAAA
>JAYVKQ010000602.1:0-12673 GCA_043768285.1 Saprospiraceae bacterium
AATTTATTCGACGGAGGCGTTGATAATCAATGAATTACGCAGCCCGTCGAATGAATTCGACGGTACATTTTGACCAACTTATTATTTACTCGTTACTAACTTTGTATAAAATATCTAAAAATGCAAGCATTTGAAACTGTAGGCACGATTGATACAAAAGGACAATTATCAGAAAATGATTGGGCACATCAGCTCAACTCTGACCAACAATTAGAATTAGAGACGGCACTTACTGAATGTGAAACCCCTTCTACATTAACTTCGCATGAAGAAGTTATCAAAATGTCGAGACAATGGTTACAAGAGTAGAATTAATAGATATTGCGAATAATGGGTTCAAATTCAATAAATCCGTTAGGATTTGTACGTTTATAGACTATATATTCGAAAATGTAAAACGAATCCGTAGGATTCGCACGTAGGATACACTTTTACGTGCGAATCCTACGGATTCGTAGGCATAATTGCATTGATTAATTCTATAAACGTACAAATCCTAACGGATTTATTGAATTTGAACCCATTATTCGCATAGATACTGAAATGTATAAATTCATCGTTATAGAAATTACACAGACTTACGTAATTTTGCATTTCACAATCTGATTATTCTGCATGAAATCTATCCTTACTGTTGTTTTACTTTTTACTTTTTCAATATCCTACACTTATGCGCAAGGCGATTTAAAAATCGGCGATTGGCGTATCTATTTGCCATATCAAACGGGAACATATGTGACGCAAAGCACCAATCATGTCTTTTGGTCAACGGGCACTTCTATCTTAAAAATGGATAAAAACAATTTTGAAATAGACTATTTGGATAAAAACAATGGGCTAAATGAGGTCGGCACGCGCCTTATTCGCTACAACAAAACGAATGAAAACTTGATGGTCGTATATCGAAATAGTGCCATAGATTTGGTAAAACCTAAAGGCAATACCGTTACGCTGAATGATGTAAAAAACAACCAAAGTATTATCGGTGATAAGATTATATATGACATTTTTTTTATAAACGATTCGGCATATATGGCGTGCAGCTTCGGTATATTGAAGTTAGATATGAAGCGCAATGAGTTTGTATTCACCACATTTACGAAGCAACGGGTATATAGCATTGCCGTTTGGAATGGTCAAATCTACGCGCATACTGAGGGGGGAATCTATACCATCAAAAACGACCCTCGCGTCAATATTTCGGATTTTAAACAGTGGACTTTATTGGGCGAAGCACAAGGCTTCCCCCCTCAGTATTCGAGCACTGTTTCCTGCGTTTTTAACGATAAATTGTATTTTAATATCAACGATTCGCTCTATACTTTACAGAATGGTCGCGCCAATCAAGTATTTACAAGACCCAATCGAAATATAAAATTTTTAACTGCCGAAGGGCAAAACCTTTTGGTAGGCACGCAATGCCCCGTCGAATGTGATGGAATTACCTTCGTTTTAGATAAAAACTTGCAAGCCACTACCATTCCTGACAATTGCAACGATAGACTACTATATGGTGTCGAAGATGAAAAAGGGCGTGTGTGGTTTGCTGACCAATACCCAGGGTTTCGCTATGCCAGTAGTACAAAAGCGGCTTGCTCTACGCCTACTTTTAACTCGCCTTTTTTCTCAACTTCCTCTGATATTGCTGTTACTGACACCTCTGTTTATATAGCGGCAGGTGGCATTGAAGGGGTCAATGCGCGGCTTTCGCCAGATGGCATGACGGGCTTGATTGGGGGTAAATGGTTCAATATCAATCCTTTCAATTATAGAATAGTATCAGATAGTGGTGCAGGCGTTGATTTTTACCGCGTAGCTATCAATCGGCAGAATAGAAAAGTATATGCTGGTACGTTTTGGGGTGGCTTGATAGAAATCGTGAATAATGTGCCAGTCAAAATATATAACGATAAAAACTCTACGCTCCAACGCGCCGTTGGTGATGCTGCCAGAACGCGCATTGGCGGTATGGCTTTCGATAAAAAAGGTAATTTATGGATTAGCAACAACAACGCGCCAAGCCCCTTAGTTGTCCTAAAAGCTGATGGCAAATGGGGCAAAATGAGAGAAGCCCCTCTGGGTGCAAGTTCTACGTTTCAACTCGTGGTGGATAGTGTAGGTTATAAATGGATGGTGGTTTTGACTTCTCAATCGGGCTTATTGGTCTATGACGATGGTAAAGATATAGATAACCTCGCCGACGACCGACAACGGTTTTTGGATAATAGCACGATGCCCAAAGAGCTACAAAGTGCGCGGATTAACTGCCTTGCGGTGGACTTAGACGGGCGCGTGTGGGTTGGTACATCAAGCGGTGTGGCGGTTTATGAATGTGGTACTGACCCTTTCCGCACAACCTGCCTCGGGCGTTTGATAGTATCTGGTTTAGGCGGCATTGGCGAGTATTTATTAAAAGAAAAAAATGTGAATACAATTGCCATTGATGGGGCAAATCGAAAATGGTTTGGTACGTCAGCGGGCATATTCGTTCAGTCGGCAGATGGGCGCGAAGAAGTAGCAAAATATAATACCGAAAATAGCCCCCTTTTGAGCAATAATGTCACTGCAATGGGTATTCGCCAAAGTACAGGCGAGGTATTTGTTGGGACGGATAGAGGTTTGATGTCACTACGGACAGATGCGATTGCGGGTAGTGAATTTAATAAAGATACGGCGTATGCGTTTCCTAATCCTGTGCGCCCTGATTATGAAGGTCCGATAGTTGTGAAAGGTTTGGCGCGTGATGCGCAAGTCAAATTTACAGATGTAAATGGCAATATCGTTTTTGAAACCAGAGCATTAGGTGGTCAAGCCATTTGGGATGGGCGTGATTTCTCGGGTAAACGTGCAGCTACGGGCGTGTATCTTGTTTTTGCTGCAAATACGCGGAATATTGATGCGGGAGATGCGATAGTAACTAAGATTTTGTTTGTGAATTAGTTGGTACAAGAAATGCGGTTTAGGAAACTGATTTTGATGATGTTTTTAATTTTTTCAAAAAAAAATAAAAAACATCATCAAAATCAGTTTCCTAAACCACTTGCTCGCTTACCCCCTCAGTATTTTCAAGTTCTCAAGCAGCCGCCGCAGCAGCCCTCTTCCTTTGTTTAATACCATTAGCTCCAAAAACAGCCAATAATATCATTGTTTCGTTCACAATGGTTTCAAAACCAGCCGTTATTTCGACATGAAAACTGGATTGATTATACCATTTCCCCGCAGGTGTAAGGGTCATAATGGTTTGTTCGTTTCTATCCAAAAGTACAAAATATTGTTTCCAAAAGCCACGTTTGGTCACTAAAAAATCCTTTTCAATATCCGTATCCTTTATATCAATTATGACATTGCCGCGCCAGTTGTGGCGCAAATCGGCGAATATATCACCCCCTTTTTCTACCTCAACGTGCGATTTCCAAAAACCTTTATTGGTCAAATCGTAAAACTCGCCATATTGGGTCGTGATGGAGGCTTTGGAATTAAGCCAGTTTTCATATTGCAATTTGCCGAGGAATGTCCCCGCATTATCGGTCAATTCAAAGAGTTTATCTTTGGTGGCGACTATTTTGAGCATAGGTATAGAGATTAAAATTAAATTCATTGATGTTTAAAAGGGTTTGTTACAAACATAATCTATTGATTTTCAATTATTTATAATACTTCTCGACAAAGGTTTAGTAAACTGAGAATTATTTTTTTTTCAAAAAAATAATTCTCAGTTTACTAAACCTACGCACGAAACTTTTTTATGCTATTTGGCAAAATCCTTTAAACATCAATGAAATAGATTAAGCAAATGTAAAAAAATAAATCAAAAAACAAACAATCCCAAACTTTAATTTTAAAATATACAATTGCATAGAAAGCGTATATTTGCCCCGAAAAACTTAAATAATGATGAGAGATGAATGAGAAATAATGAATAGCATCTTACTCAATTTGTACTATTTATCATTCATAATTCATGACTCATCATTCCAAAAAGACTATGATTTTCCAAATTGAGCCATTCGAGCGAAAGATATTTGAGATAATTAGCGAAACAGCTAATGAGTTGGGGTTTCCTACCTACGTGGTGGGCGGCTATGTGCGTGATAGGCTGTTGGCGCGTCCGTCCAAAGATATGGATATTGTTTGTATCGGGAGCGGTATTCAGTTGGCAGAGGCGGTGGCGCAAAAGTTGCGTCCTTCGCCGCGCGTGGTTACGTATGCGCGATTTGGCACGGCAATGTTTCGCAGCCGTGATTATGAAATTGAGTTCGTCGGCGCACGCCGCGAATCGTATCGCAGTGATAGCCGCAAACCGTCTATTGAAGAAGGAACTTTAGAAGATGACCAAAATCGCCGCGATTTTACCATCAATGCCCTTGCTGTAAGCCTAAATCAACACAATTTTGGTGAAATTATTGACCCATTCGGCGGTATTCGCCACTTAGAGGAAAAGGTAATTCAAACGCCGTTGGAAGCGGGAAGAACGTTTAGTGACGACCCTTTGCGGATGATGCGGGCTGTCCGTTTTTCAACTCAATTGGGATTTACGATAGAAAAAAACACTTTATCCGCTATATCTGCCTACAAAGACCGCTTAAAAATCATATCCAAAGAGCGTATTATTGCGGAATTGGAAAAAATTGTCAATGCACCGACCCCCTCAGTAGGTTTGAATATTTTGGATAAAACGGGACTTTTACATCTTATTTTTCCAGAAATGATTGCGCTTCACGGTGCTGAAACCCGCGATGGCATTGGGCATAAAGATAATTTTTACCATACCTTACAAGTATTGGATAATATTTCTAAAAAAACAAATAATGAATGGTTGCGCTGGGCGGCTATTCTGCACGATATTGGCAAACCCGCGACCAAACGCTGGGACAACGCCGAGGGCGGCTGGACATTTCACGGACATCAAGAAATAGGCGCAGCGATGACACCACGCCTATTCCGCAACCTCGGTTTGCCCCTCGATGACCGTCTGAAATATGTTCAAAAACTCATCAAATTGCACCATCGCCCCGTTGCTTTGACTAAGGAGGAAATCACCGATTCTGCCATTCGCCGCCTCTTATTTGATGCAGGTGATGAATTAGAAGACCTCTTTACACTCTGCGAAGCGGATATTACCTCCAAAAACCCAGTGCGGGTCAAACGCTATTTAGAAAATTACGAATTAGTCAAAAAACGCTGTACGGAAGTTGAAGAAAAAGACCAAATCCGCAATTGGCAGCCGCCGATTACGGGCGAATTGATTATGGAAACGTTTAATATCCAACCAAGTAAAGAGGTCGGTACTATCAAGGCGGCTATCCGTGAAGCCATTTTAGATGGTCTTATTCCAAATGATTATGACGCGGCTTTTAAGATGATGGTGGAGGAAGGAAATAAAATTGGGTTAAAAGTAAAAAATTAACGCAACCAAAACTGCCCCTTGTTCACAACCCCCTCTACCCTACCCCTCAGTATTCGACCTACCAAAGGTGTATTTTTGGATTTTGAATAAATATCTTTTTCAGTAAATGTCCACTCTGTTTTTGGATTAAATAATGTGAGATTGGCGACTTGCCCAACGGCAATATCAGGTATATTTACGCCCAATACTTTACGCGGATTGAGGGCAAAAAACTCTACTAACTGATTGGTATTCAATTTTTTAGATAAAAAAGTATTCGTCATAGCATATGCCGTTTCTAAGCCAATAGCACCGAAAGCGGCGTAAGGGAATTCGAGGTTTTTACCTTCCGTATCAATGGGCGTATGGTTGCTATCAATGAAGTCAATCGTGCCTTCTTTCAAGCCTTTTATCAAAGCCTCTATATCGTTTTTTTCGCGCAATGGTGGCATCACTTTAAAGTGACTATCGAACCCCCTCAGTATTTTGTCTTCAAAACAGAGGTTGATTGCAGCGACACTTGCCGTTATTTTTAAGCCTTGTTTTTTCGCTTGTTTAATCAATTCAACACTCCTTGCAGTGGAGATGTTATGGACGTGTAAACGCCCGTCGGCGTATTCCAACAATTGAATATCGCGCTGCAACATCAACTCCTCTGCCATAGTCGGAATAGCGGGCAAACCAAGACTGGTAGAAACCTCGCCCTCGTGCATTTGTCCGTGCGACGCAATAGATTTGTCGTATGGCGTATTGAATACCAAGCCATCGAAAATCTTCGCATATTGCATACCCCTCAGTATCAAACCCGCATCTTGCACCGCTTTTTTACCATCACTAAATGCTATTGCACCCGCTTGGTGCATATCCACCATTTCGGCAATATCTTTCCCTTTACAGTCCGCACTCAATGCGCCAATTGGATAAAAATCAACAAGATACGATTGTGTTTTATTTTTTATATATAAAATTTCGGACTTGGTTTGTATAGTCGGTTCTGTATTCGGAAACGGTGCAACAGCAGTGAAACCACCCGCCATAGCCGCCCGTGCAGTGGAGGCTAAATCTTCCCGATGCTCGAACCCGGGGTCGCACGTATGTACGCCCACATCGAGCCACCCTACGGACACGCAAGTACCTTCTTTTTCAAAAACGGTAATACCTTTTGAAGCCGCAATGCGCGGTTCAATTTTGTCAATAGTACCATTTTTACCAATTAGAATATCGGAATTTTGACCGTTAAGGTCGTTATAAGGCGCAACGAGGGTGACATTTTTCAGAAGCAGCATAGTCTCATTTTGGAGCGTAAAGATATAGCGGCTTTTTTAATTTTCATAGTTAAAATCCAACTTGTCGGTAAATATCCTGTAAACGCAAGGTGCAACCTACTGACTGCAATTTAATTTTTTCAGCCAAGCCCGATACAAAGGAATATTCCCACACATTGCGCTTGCCATTTTTGCAATAATATGTTTCAATTTTCGCTTGGTGTTGATGCACCAAAACATATTCCTTGAATGTCGGAATTTGTTGATAAAACTCAAATTTTTCAGACCTGTCATATTCCTGCGTTCCATCCGACAGGACTTCAACTATCAATAACGGATTGGTTATCAAGGTTTTGTAATGACTATAAAGTAATGGTTTTTCTATAACAACAGATACGTCTGCGTATAAGGACTTATCTAAATCTGGGATATAAATCTGCGCATCGCTGGTATAAGCTATAAAACGTTCTTGTTTTTTAAACAGACATAAGTTTAAGAACGTTACAAAATTGCCGCTAATTTGGGCGTGTGGGGGTGTTCCTCCTGGCATTTCTCGTAGTTTTCCATTATGAAATTCATGCTTTACGGATGACAATTCCTCACGCTCAAGGTATTCATCGAGCGTCAGAAAGGTATCCGAAACGGCATTTCCTTTTGAAATTTCTAAGTCTTTTTGCTTAGATTGTACTTGTGCAGAAGCCATTAATTATGATTTTCATTCAATAAATATATGATTTATTACAGTGCCAATTTTTCACTTTTCAAGCATAAAGAGTTTAAATTTTAACTACTCGCATTCGGGATATCTATAGGATTAATACCTTTTTTACTCAAAAATGAAGCAATATTAATAGATAAACCTTCCCAAAGCTCCACTTCTTTGTCCCAAGTGTCAATTGTCCACGGTTTATTTTTTTCAGCAATCAATACTTTTTGCGATTTTGTGAAAAACCAAATCACTTTACCCGCGCCAAAATCAAGGACACGCTGCGTTTTGAGTTGTATCAAAATATCATCAGCCGTAGGTGTTTCGGCTTCAACTCTTAAATCCACTTCAACGACCAATCGCGGTAGCACAGTTGGATAATGAATATTGATTTGACTTGGGGGCAACGTTGCTTCATCAAAAACCGCCACATCATAGCCCGCTTTGTCTTTTTGCGGCAATTTATTGCCAATTTCGTTTGACAATACCCAATATCCTTTATCTTCTAAATGATTGTACAATTTATTGTTGATATAACCAACTATAACAGATTGAAGACTACTACACGCCATAATTTCTTCAGGTTTTTTTAGACCAGCCAAAACTTCTCTATACCCACGATAGAACCAGCGTTCTCCATAGATAATCTCGCGCACCAGATAGTCTGGTACATTTTGTTTTTTGCTTTTGGGCTTAATTTGCGGCTTTGCAATATGAACCATTATAAAATATTTTGTCCAAAGATAAACTATAATTTCAAATCACGCAATTATTATACGTTGTCTTCATTGCGCCAATCAGTATTAGCTAATATGGCAATCACAATGCCCGCGACAATCATCACCAAGCGAATGACGAAACCTAATAGGCTGCCACCCGCGTCAATCCACGTCAGAAAAGACAATTTTACACCGACTAAACTCAGTACCAACGCTGTGCCGCCGAGAATGAATAATAAAAAACCGATGGTCGTTTGAATGGCTTTTTTCATAATTAGAATGAATTGATTTTTATAAAATAAGTTAAATAACAAAACACGCATAATAAAGAAGTGTTGTAAAACGTCTCATCTTTAAATACGATAAAAAAAGTGTCGCAAGCGGTTTAGGAAACGGGAAATTATTTTTTTTCAAAAAAATAATTTCCCGTTTTCTAAACCACCTACTCGCCTATTTCTTTAATAATTCAGTTGCCAACACCTTCAAATCCAAGCCCACAAAAGTACCCGAAGTCATCAACAGCAAATTTTGATTGTCGAAAGATTGTTTATGTAAAAAATCTTTGAGCAATTGATTGTCTGTAAAAACCAACAAATTGGGATTATTGAAAAACGTTTTGACCTCCTCAATACTGAGGGGGGGCATTTTTTTCATCGCCAGCGTATGCTCATTGAAAAAAACGATGGCTTGGTCGGCAGGATCCATTGCGCCAGCATATTGCGGCAAAAAGGCTTTGTTCAAACTACTATATGTATGTAACTCCAAGCAAGCCAATAGTTTACGTGTCGGAAATTGCGCTTTTACGGCTTGCATCGTCGCTTTCACTTTCGATGGCGCATGGGCAAAATCGAGATATGCCACCGCATTTTTTGTTTTATGTAAAATCTGCAAACGCTTGGCAGCACCCTTAAAACTTTGAATAGCGGTGAAAAATTCATCATCCGTAACGCCAACTTCTGTGCACGCCAAATACGCCGCTTTCATATTTGCCAAGTTATGGTCACCAAAAACACTGAGGGGTATTGTTTCTCCCGCATCAGTTGAGATATAAGTCTTTTCATCTTTGACAGTATTTTCAAAATTTGTATAAGATTGCACTCGGCAAGGGGCATTTTGCGCAATGTGTACAAGATGTTCATCATTTTCGTAGTAAAACAATGCCCCTTTTGGGTTTATCGTTTTTATAAAAATAGCGAATTGTTCAACATAGTTCTCAAAAGTCGGGAACACGTTCATATGATCCCACGCAATACCCGTTATGATAGCCACATCGGGTTTGTAGTGATGAATTTTAGGTACTAAATCAATCGGAGATGAGAGATATTCATCGCCTTCGATAATCATCACGGGCGCATCAGATAGGCGTACCATCGTATCAAAACCCTCCAACATCGCTCCAACGAGATAGTCAAAATCGCGTTTCCAAAACTGCAAAACGTGCATAATCATAGACGTTGTGGTCGTTTTACCATGACTACCCGCTATCACAACGCGCTTTTTATTTTTTGAATGTTGGTATATAAATTCGGGATAAGAGTATATTTTAACGCCCAATTCCTGCGCTCTCAGAAGTTCGGGATTGTCCTTTCTGGCGTGCATACCGAGTATGACGCAATCCAAATCCGTCGTTATTTTATCTGGAAACCAGCCGTATGCTTCGGGCAATATACCCACCTTTGCCAGACGGTCTTTGGCAGGGTTATATATCTCATCGTCCGAACCCGTTACGAGGTGTCCGTTTTGATGCAAGGCTAAGGCGATATTGTGCATGGCTGCCCCGCCGATGGCTGTAAGGTGGATTTTCATAAGAATTGTTCAATTTAAAAATACCCCCTAACCCCCACGAGGCAAGGTTGATTGGTTCTAAACCCGAAGGGTTTTAATGTGAATAACCCCAAATTGCATTGGGGGAAAGTGCTGCGAAGTGGTCAACAATCCTGAAAGGATTGAATAAACCTATCACACATTCAACCCCATTCAGGGTTATTCGCGGTTACTTCTTGGCATCTTCCCCGAATTTCATTCGGGGTTATTCATATTAAAACCCTTCGGGTTTAGAACCAATCAACCCTGCCCCAAGGGGTTAGGGGGATAAATTATTTCATCACCATATCAAAACCAACGCTAAACCACCGCCGCGGCATAGTAATGCCATTGCTTTCGACATATTTTTTATTAAAAAGATTATTACCTTGTACGAATACGCGCCCCCACCGTTCAGTCCACATCAAGCGGCTATCAGCTATTACGCCTTTATAATAGGTCTCATAATTTTTGACCAAAATAAATCGTTCAAAATAGCGGGTATTGAATGAGTGGGTCAATTTGCCAAACAGAGCGTGGGTAATATTGATATTCGCTTGATAGCGCAGATTGTCCGCCGCATATCTCGAAAACTTAACGGTTTCGGGTGTAATATAGTTTACTTTATTGATATATGTTGCCGATATATTCACTCTTTTTAGCCAAAAATCCTCCCCCCTCCCTATCGTAGGCATATAATCAAAACTCGCTTCAATACCCGATACCGTGAGTGAACTCAAATTGGTGGGAAACCATTTCTGGGCAGCATCGGTTTTGACCCTATCAATAATACTATCGCCCATGCGTGAAAACCAAGCCGCCGCCAAACGGAGACCATTTTTATTGTATTTTAAGCCAAATTCAAGCGTATTGGCACGTTCTGGGCGCAAAAGAGGGTTGTTATTGTTCGCACCGTTGTTGAAATAAAGGTCAGTATAAGTCGGAATGCGAAACGTTTTCCCCCAAGACCCATAAGCTTTTACGGCATCCGTCAAGCGCACACCCGCGTCAATACCTGGAAAAAAACCACTGCCAAAATCCGAATAGTGCGACACCATAAACCCTGGTGTAATATCCAAACGGTTGTTAAAAACGCTCAAACGATGCTCAAAAAAAGCTGAAACTTGCTGACGCGTTGTGGTATCCAATTTTAAACTTTTCAAATCGGTGTGTTGAGCCCCTAAACCAATGCCCGTTGTACCCCACCTCGATTTATAACTCGTCTGAATATCACCACCATATATATTGCTTTTTGTGCTGTTAAAAATGGCTTGTCCGCGCGTGAAATAGTAGTCGTCATTGCTGCGGCGATAATAGGCACGAGGCTTAATAGTCCATGCCCCAATACTGAAGGGTAAGCTCACATTGGCGTAGGTGGTAGTCACTTCTTCATATTCATTCGTATTGTTATCAAGCGGCAAAGAAGCATATGTAGGCGCGGGTCCTGCATAAAAACCACTGCCTCCGAATTTGCGGGTATTGTGACCAGCAATGACATCAATATGCGTTTTTTCACTCAAATTCAAGCGATTTTGCAGAAAAAACGTTTGAATAGCATAATCAGAATTAGGGCGATAGCCTTCTGAGGCTTGTCGGCTGAAAGATAGTCGGGTAGGTGCAATTGGATTTCCGATATTCACACCGCCGCGAATTTGGTATGTGCCCATTTCCTCAAAACCTGCACCTATGTTCCCTTCAAAGCCTTGATTTGGTGTTTTAGTAACAATGTTTACCACACCAGCAAAAGCATTTTGACCGAAAATACGCGCTCCCGCGCCTTTCAAAATTTCGATGCGTTCTATATCAAAATTACTGAGGGGTAGGTTCATAATATGGTGTCCCGTCTGTGGGTCAGCCAAAGGTACGCCGTTGATGAGGATGAGGGTTTGGTCAAAAGTGCCGCCGCGAATATTTATATCCGCTTGCGCGCCACCGATACCGCGTTGGCGAATATCCACGCCACTCACGTAGCTCAATAGTTCGGGCAAACTACGGGCAGGTGCGTTGTCAATCTCTTTGCGCGTAATCACGTCCACACTACGGCTGATGTCAGCAAAAGGGATTTGTAAACGATTTTGAGAAATGATGATATTGTCGAGTAGTTTGGCAGTATCTGGTGTTTGAGCAATAGACAATAAGGGTGATAAAATTAGACAAAACAGTAGGCATTTATTCATAGTCGCGTTTGATATTATTTTGGTTTAAAAATCGGCGCAAAGGTATAAGTAAAAAGTATAATTACGAATAGAAATCATTCATAGAATAATTTAAAATACGTAAAAACAATATATTTGCAAAAACTTGCACATATCGTTTACTAATCAGACATTTGCAACTGTTTAAAAATCAAAATAAAAACGAATGAGAAAACTGCGCACAAGGCAACATATAATAGAGGATTTGGGTTACAATCATGCTGAAAGGGTAATACTTTATGCAGGTTATACAATTAATCGTTATGGGCAAAATGATTATGGCTATGATGGTATGATAACAACTTTTAACGAAAAAGGTGAAGTTGATTATACACAGATGAATATGCAATTAAAATCAACTGATAATATTAAACAAACATCTGACAAACTATTTTATCTCGTTGATATATCAAAAAGAGATTTACAGTTATGGTGTTATTGCGATGTAACTGTCATATTAATATTGTACGATGCTCAAAAAGAACGCGCTTTTTACATAAATATACTTGATTTATATAAAAAAGATGGATTTGATTTAGAAAAAATAGGGAAGTTTCATTTGTCATTCCCCAAAGTGAACAATTTTTCTTTGATTTAGG
>JAYVKQ010000603.1:0-11530 GCA_043768285.1 Saprospiraceae bacterium
GGGCGTATAAAAATTTATAATGTGGGCGGTGGCAAAGGTGCGCCCTTCCAATATACTATTGACAATGGCACAACTTGGTGCAATGCTGGTGTATTTGACAACTTGAAAATAGGCAGTTATAGCGTTAGCGTTAAAGATAAAGAAGGTAATATCAGCCATATATGTTCGGTATCAATTAAAGAATCTGACATTGTCACTTTCACAGCTCAAAAATATGACGTTGGTTGTGGTCATTCGGCAAGTGGTGTTATTTTAGTGTATGCGCGAGGCGGTAATGGCCGTTATGAATATAGTTGTGATGGTGGTATAACTTTCCAAAGAAGCAGCTCTTTCTACGCCTTAGCCGTTGGTAAATATTCAATAGTTGTTAAAGACTATAAAGGCTGTGTCTCTGCACCGACCGTTGTAGAAATTGTGAATAAATGCGTTCATAAACCATACGGTTTAGTAAGAGCTGTACCTTCTCAACACATCCCTGTGGTCATGTGGCAAGCATCCCCTAACCCAACCATAGACATAATTGAAGTAGAATTAACAAGTTTGAAAGAGGGCGAACAAGAATTCATCTTTTTTAATGCTAATGGGCAACCCATAATGCGCAATAAACGTATTTTACAAAAAGGCGAACAGAAAGTACAGTTTGATTGTAGTAACTTCCCAAGTGGTATGTATCAAATCGTTACACCTGGTACTATTTCAAAAACAAATGAAGTCCGCTTTATTAAAATGTAGGGGAAATTAGTCTATTTCGATAGATTAGTTTGTTTATAAATGTCCAAGAGGTTCGTAGCCTCTTGGATTTTTTTTGTCTAAAAGTAACCAAAATACTGAGGGGGTGCTTGTTTTTAAAGTAGATTTGCCAAGTGCAACATTTTACATTCTATTCATTACTTTAAAATGGGTATGGGACAAGTTTTAGAAAGAGAGTAGAGAGAATTACTAAATTTTTAAAATTTAGTAATTCTGAGCTTATTTTAAAAAATTCACCACACTTTAAGGAACGTGAAATTAATAAACTTACATTTTATCATAGGAAATACCCGTAAAAGAATGTAAATTTATTCCTGTCTCATTCCTAACAAATCTTATTCATTCTAATTATGAAAAAAATTATCCTCTTTACTCTATGCCTCATCAGCATATATCCCCTTTTTTCACAAGACAATAAAACGAGTGAAAAACCGCAACCCGCACCGCCGCCCGTTGTGACGAAGCATACCATGACAATCAATGGAAAACCCTTCGCCTACACAGCCACAACGGGCTATATGACCATCAAAGAAGAAAATGGTAAAGAAAAAGCCAATATTTTCTACATAGCCTATACAAAAGATGGCGTGACGGATGTAACAAAACGCCCTGTCACCTATACCTTCAACGGCGGACCTGGTTCATCTTCTGTATGGCTGCATATGGGTTTGGTCGGACCCAAACGCATCGTTATGAGCGAAAATGGCGATGCGTTAGCACCACCTTATCAATATGTGGACAATGAACTCACTTGGCTCGATAAATCTGATTTGGTATTTATTGACCCCGTTACGACGGGTTATAGCCGCGCCGTAGTGGGCGAAAAGCCCGACCAATTTCATGGCTATGTAGAAGATATTCAAGTAGTGGGGGAGTTTATTCGCTTATATGCCACTAAATATCAACGCTGGGCATCACCTAAATTTTTGGCGGGAGAGAGCTATGGAACGACCCGGGCAACAGGCTTATCAGGTTACTTACAAGACCGTTTCAATATGTATATCAACGGCGTTGTCCTTATTTCGTCTATTCTCAATTTTCAAACGGCGCGTTTTGATAAAGGGAATGATTTGCCTTTTGCACTTTTTTTACCAACCTATTGTGCAACAGCTTGGTATCATAAAAAATTAGAACCTGAATTGCAGAAAGATTTGCAAAAAACCTTGCGCGAAGTAGAAAACTTTGCCCTCAACGAATATACCCTCGCTTTGACAAAAGGGGATTTGATGACCAAAGAAGAAGAGGAAAATATCACCACAAAACTAAGCCGCTATACTGGTTTATCGAAAGAATATATTCGCCAAACCAATCACCGCATCGAAATTGCTCGTTTTGTCAAGGAATTGCGCCGAAAAGAGGGTATTACCGTAGGGCGTTTGGATAGCCGCATGACGGGCAATGATTATGATAATGCGGGTGAAAGGTATGAATTTGACCCCAGCAATGATGGCACTATTTCGGGACCTTATTCGG
Source organism: Saprospiraceae bacterium (assembly GCA_043768285.1). Taxonomy (GTDB): domain Bacteria; phylum Bacteroidota; class Bacteroidia; order Chitinophagales; family Saprospiraceae; genus JAAFJT01. The sequence continues at coordinate 2,224 of JAYVKQ010000603.1, forward strand.
CTTCGCTCAACCATTATGTGCGCTCAACCTTGAAGTATGACAACGATTTGCCCTACGAAATATTAGGCGGCAGAGTGCAACCGTGGAACTACAACAATGTCCAAAATCGCTACTTAAACACCGCAGAAACCTTACGCCAAGCCATGTCAGAAAACCCCTATTTAAAAGTATTGGTTGCCTGTGGCTATTACGATTTGGCTACGCCTTATTTTGCCTCCGAATACACATTCAACCATATGGCATTGCGCCCCAATCAAAAGAAAAACGTCACATTCACCTACTATGAAGCAGGACATATGATGTATATCCATAAAGACAGTTTTTTGAAACTGAAGCGCGATGTGGATGCTTTTTATGAGAGTGCTTTGAGTGGGAAGTGATTTTTGAGGTGAAAATACTGAGGGGGTAAATTAAAATGAAGCGACCCAATCCAAATAATAATTGGACTGGGTCGCTTCATTTTAACAAACTGCTTAGTCGCTCGATGTGCTTTCTATTCACTATGCTGCGTGTACTGATTCCATAGCGTTAATAACACTAAATTTTTATCCAACATAACTACAGACTCATTTTAATCCAAAATTTCAAATTTGGTGTAAGGTACCAGCGCTTTCGGCATCGTGACCCCCTCATTCGTTTGATTATTTTCGAGGATGGCGGCGATTATTCGCCCCAAAGCTAAAGCCGAACCGTTGAGGGTATGCACAAATTGTGCTTTACCTTGACCATCTCTGAAACGGCATTTCAAACGATTGGCTTGAAAGGTTTCGAAGTTGGATACAGAACTGACCTCCAACCAACGCTTTTGTGCCGCTGACCAAACCTCGAAATCAAATGTCATGGCAGACGCATGACCCATATCGCCACCACATAACTTCAAGATACGATAAGGCAATTCCAGTTTTTCCATCAAACTCTTGACATGATTGACCATGTCCATGAGCGTATCATATGATTTGTCGGGGTGCGTAAATTGCACAATTTCGATTTTATCAAATTGATGCACACGGTTCAAACCACGGACGTGCGCCCCATAGCTGCCTGCTTCACGGCGAAAACATTGCGTATAGCCGCAAAACTTGACGGGTAGTTCTTTCTCACTCAATATTACATCGCGTAAGATATTCGTAATGGGTACTTCTGCTGTTGGTATCAAATATAAATCGTCCTTTTCAACATAATACATTTGCCCCTCTTTATCGGGTAACTGACCTGTGCCCCGCGCAGAAGCCTCATTAACCAAAAGCGGGGGCACTATTTCTTCATATCCCGCATCGCTGGCTTGATCTAAGAAAAACTGAATGAGGGCACGGACTAATTTTGCGCCTTTCCCGCGATATACAGGGAAGCCGCCGCCTGTCAGTTTTACGCCCAATTCGAGGTCGAAAACAGTAAATTTGTCTGACAAATCCCAGTGAGAAAGGGCATCATCAGGCAAAGTAGGCAGGATATTATTCCATGCCTGAAACACTTCATTATCTTCAGGCATTTTTCCAAAAGGTACTGCTCCATTTGGAATATTGGGCAAAGACAGCAGGATGGTCTCTAAACTTTCAGCCGTTGTGTTGAGCTTTTCGTCTAAGTTTTTCGATTTGTTTTTCAGTTCAGCAACACCAGTTTTGATATTTTCAACTTCTTGCCGCTGCCCTGTGCGCATCAAATCACCAATTTGCTTGGATAAACGGTTGCTTTCGGCGAGGGTGTTATCCAATTCGTTTTGCGTTGAACGGCGCACTTCATCAAGTCCGAGTACTTCATTGACAATAGCAAGGGCATCTTCGTCAGACCAGTTGCGTTTTTTCAAACCCAGAAGAATGCGTTCTTTTTGCTCTCTAAAAAAATTCAGTTGTAGCATACTTTTTGATAATTAAAAATAAGGAAAGTGAAACTTTCAACACATACAGTCTGTTTAAACAAGATACCCGATTGTAGTTGAGTAGGATGCGTTGAAAAATTTTTTGCAAAAATAATATTTGCAAATTAAAAATAAAGATTATCTTTGCATCAACAAAGAGACAAACGAAAAGCGACAGTACCTCACAAATGCCGATTTTATAACATCTCCCGAATTTTATACGTTCAAAATCGTTGGATAGTTATAAATCCCGCTCCTTCTCTAAAATCTTTATTCTTCTTTTTTGTGAAACATTATCTCACGCCTAATTAATAAGGGGCAATAGTAAAAGAATAAAATCGTTTCAGACAAGGATACTTTCAAGTAGCTATTTCTATTCAAAATCTCATTTATCTATATTTTTCATTGCCTCTAACAGTAGGCTCAACAATTAAAATTAACTTTTATTATAAAGAGAAAAACTCCCAATTCTATCTTGCTTCCTTTTTCCCGCAGGGCAATGTATATAGTGGTTAGTCAGATTTGATTTCACAACTAATTCATTTTCAATAATTTAACCTTTGCAAACGCAAAATGGTTCAGTTTGTGTAAAAAAATATGTCTTATCTAATACATCAAAACCCTTAAAATATGGTGCGTTTCGCTCCATCAAGCTGTAAGCATAACTGAGGGGATGCAAAACATTTTTAGCAACCAAAATTTTTATTATAAAAATCGCGTGTGTTATTCGATTGAGAAAACAATACAGGCGCGTGGTTACAGTTCTGACACATAAAATTTTTTTTTAATAATATTCGCTTCGAATGAAATACGACATTCTGCAACTGAATGACATGCTCGTACCTGAGTTGAAAGACATTGCCGCTAAACTTAACGTAGCGGACTATAAAAAACTCAGCAAACAGGATTTGGTTTACAAAATCCTTGATATACAAGCTTTGTCTTCGACACCCGACAAAAAAACCACTGAAATTCTCGTTGAGGATAATACTCCTTACGAAAAAATTCCTTCGTCTCAAGACTCACGCATGGTTGTTAAACGACCACGTAAAAAACTATTTGACGAACCTAATCCAATGCCATTCAAACGTGAAAGCCCATTATTCTTTGAGAGAAAAGAGAGGACTGAATTGCCCGAAGATGAGCCCGTCATCGTTGAGGAAGAAGAGTATGTAACACCTGCTTTGCAAACGCAAGAGGAGGATGACGATGACTTCATTAATCCCGCATTGATGGAATTCGATGACTATCCGCCTAAGAACGAAAATAAGAAAAAGAATAATAACAATCGCAACGAGCAACCGCAATCCAACGAGGTCATGCCTGCTAATCCCCGTTTTAATATTGATTTAGACGGCGTGATTGAAGGCGAAGGCGTTTTGGAAATGATGCAAGATGGCTATGGCTTTTTGCGCTCTTCCGACTACAATTATTTGACTTCTCCTGATGATATATATGTGTCACCTTCTCAAATCAAGCTATTTGGTTTGAAAACGGGCGATGCAGTGCGCGGGGCTATTCGCCCGCCAAAAGAAGGTGAAAAGTATTTCGCACTATTGAAAGTGTCCAAAATAAATGGTCTTGAGCCGCAAGATGTGCGTGACCGCGTGCCTTTCGACTATTTGACACCACTTTTCCCTCAAGAGAAATTCACGCTTTCAACTTCGGCTAATGGCAAGGACTTTTCTAACCGTGTTATTGATTTATTTACCCCTATTGGTAAAGGGCAACGTGGTTTGATAGTGGCGCAACCCAAAACGGGTAAAACATATCTCTTGAAAGATATTGCCAACGCTATTGCCAAAAATCACCCTGAGTGCTACCTTATCGTATTGCTAATAGATGAACGCCCAGAGGAAGTAACGGATATGAAGCGTTCGGTGAAAGCTGAGGTTGTGGCTTCTACTTTCGATGAGGCGGCTGAAAATCACGTCCGCGTTGCCAATATCGTTTTGGAAAAAGCTAAACGATTGGTAGAATGCGGTCATGATGTTGTTATTTTATTGGACTCTATCACACGTCTTGCGCGTGCCTACAATACAGTTGCGCCAGCTTCGGGTAAAGTTTTATCGGGTGGTGTTGAAGCCAACGCTTTGCAAAAACCTAAAAAATTCTTCGGTGCTGCGCGTAAAATTGAAAATGGTGGTTCATTGACCATCTTGGCAACGGCCTTGATTGATACAGGTTCAAAAATGGACGGCGTTATTTTTGAAGAATTTAAAGGTACAGGCAATATGGAATTACAGCTTGACCGCAACTTGGCGAATAAGCGGATGTATCCATCTATCAACGTCAATGGATCTTCTACGCGCCGCGATGATTTGCTATACGACAAAGATACCATTCAAAGAATGTTCATTTTGCGCAATCACCTTGCGGATATGAAACCCGAAGAAGCATTCGAGTTTTTGCAAAAGCATATGCTCTACTCGTCAAGTAACGAGGAGTTTTTGCAATCCATGAATAGTGGTGGCAAATGGAAATAACTGAAAAATAATATATATTGATTAAGCATAAAGGCGCAAAGAAAACATAAAGTATTGATTATCAAAACTTTGTTCTCTTTGTGCCTTTTTGTTTGAGCGCATATGGACATAACCAGAAAATAATTGATGAACCTTTTCCCTTTTAATGACCCCGACTTGATTGAAGCGGGTTGCGATGAAGCGGGGCGTGGCTGTTTGGCGGGTCCTGTCTTTGCGGCTGCCGTCATTTTACCAAAGGATTTTGAACACGATTGGCTCAAGGATTCTAAGAAAATGACAGAAAAAAGGCGGTACATACTTCGAGATATTATTCAAGAAAACGCTATCGCTTGGGCTATAGGGCAAGCATCAGAAGCAGAAATTGAAAAAATAAATATTGCTAATGCCTCCTATTTGGCAATGCACCGTGCCATAAAAGGCTTGAAAGTTGAGCCACAAATGCTTTTGGTGGATGGCAAATATTTCAAATCTTATACTACTACGCCGCATATTTGTGTCATCAAAGGGGATAATAAATTTGCGGCTATTGCAGCTGCCTCAGTTTTAGCAAAAACCTATCGTGATGATTATATGAAACATTTGGCAGAAGAATGGGCATTTTATGAATGGGAAATAAATAAAGGTTATCCGACCCAACGCCATCAAAATGCTATTTTGCAATACGGTATTTCGCCATATCATCGAAAATCTTTTAAATTGGCAGGCGAAACGCTCAATGAACGTTTTGACCCTACCTCCGTTCTCATCAAAAAAGACGCACTATGACTCTCCGTTGGAAAATTGCACAAGCCTTCGAAATCCGCTGGTGGCAAAATTATTTGAAAAATAAAACGACTGATGACTATGCCGCTTGGAAGTCAAATTATTGGCTTAACTTGTTAAAAGACATTCAGTTACCTTTTCAAAACATACCTAAAGATGCGACCATACTCGATGCGGGTTGTGGTCCTGCGGGCATTTTTATGGTTTTTAAACATCAAAAAGTAGATGCTCTTGACCCTTTGCTCGATGAGTATGAAGCAAAATTGTCGCATTTTAAAAAAAGCGATTACCCAAACGTTACGTTTTACAATCAGCCTTTAGAGAGCCTTTCAAAAAAAAGTACTTATGATATGCTTTTTTGTTTAAATGCTATAAACCACGTAGCAGACTTGGCTAAATGCTTTGATGTATTGGTTGCAGCAACTAAATCTGACGGGCAATTAATCGTCTCTATTGATGCCCACAATTATAATTTTTTGAAAAAAATATTTCAACTTATCCCAGGAGATATACTCCATCCGCACCAATATGATTTGAAAGAATACACCGAAATGCTCACCCATCGAGGATGCACCATTGAAAATTCGGTACTATATCGCAAAAACTTTATCTTCAATTATTATATATTGGTTGCTAAAAAAAAATGATATGATAATGTGTATTTTATTGATAATCAAGAAGATATTAATTTATACCCCTCAGTATTTTTTTTGTTTTTTTAAGAAAATATGTCACAATTTGGCAAATAAAGGCTGTGGAATCGTTACAGTTCGGAATGTATATTGCCTAATAAAAGCATAGATTGCATATCAATCATAATCCCATTGACTAACTCAAACCATCTGTAAAGATGATTATTTTAAACACAAAAAAACTACACGAATCATGAAGTTTTTCCGCTTACTTCCAACAGCTATGCTGTTTGGATTAGCCGTATCTTCCTTTGCTCAACAGAGCTACGATGTTCAATTAGCACTCAAAAAAATAGATTGTGTGGCAGCCCAAGCTGAGGTACAGGTGCAAGTGAGAACACCAACCGACCAGCCTTTGGACATGGGCGATGCCAATTATCGATTTGAGTACAACCCCCTCAGTATGCGCAACCCAAAAATCGTCAGTCAAGACAATTTCTCGAACCAAGCCGCCCAACGCAATCTGAATTATGCGCCACAAACCCTACAAGGTAGTCGGGAGTTAGCTGACAAAGGCATTGTTTCGCTCAATACTTTTTTCACGGGTTCAAACGCAGGTACGCAACAAGTCGCTAAAAACTGGGTTTCAGTTGCTACTTTACGTTTCGATATCGCTGATATGCGCAAAGCCTCCGATTTGAAATGGCATGACGATAAAACATTTCCTATTTCGGGTATGAGCCATGTGCAAGTTACTGAAAAAGACGAGGTGACGTTTGAATACGACCTCAAAACGGTAAACGCCAGTGGCTATTTCGGCAATTTACGCATTGACCCTATGGCGCATTGCAAAAATGCATCCCCCTCAGTGCAAGCAATACCCGTTCATGTTCCCAAAAACAAAATGGTAGAAGTTGGTTTTCCAATCAATGATGCGGATGTAGTTGATGACCATACTGTTACAGTTTTGACCATAGGGCATGGTACATTGACCCCCTCAATCTATAATCGCCAATTGTTGTTGAGCTACTCCCCTGAAAGAGATTTTGTAGGGAAAGACGAAGCCATATTGGAAGTAAAAGACCGCTTCGGCAATGCAGAAAAAGTGACCGTGCCAATTACCGTAAGAGAGAAAGCTTTGACGGTTTTCAATGGTTTTTCGCCTAATAATGATGGCGTGAATGATTATTTGACTATTGAAGGTATCGAAAAATTCCCGAATAACACAGTCAGTGTATTTGATGTATATGGCAGAGAACTACATCAAAGTAAAGGTTATAAAAACAACTGGGACGGTAAATCTGATGGAAAAATATTGATGGAAGGCACGTATTACTATGTTATTGAAGATGGTGAAGGAGAAACCTATATGGGGTATATCCAAATTAAGTATTGAGCCTCTAAACGAATCTTACACAATTTATAACTACAAGCGACATAATATTCTCTTGATTTGTCGTTTTGAAATGAAAAGCGGTATCACATATGAGTGGTATCGCTTTTCTAATTTTGGAATAGTGCAACAAAAAGATGTTCCTTTACAACAAATAAAAAATAACTTGGGAGATTTATCGCCGAGTTAAAAAGGTTTCGGAAACAGAAACCGCTACTTTATTTTTTAACAAGTTATTCTTTCATTGTTCCTTAATAAATACTATTTCTTCTTCCGCAATTGCCTCAACAAAGCCAATTCTTTATAAGCATTTTTAATATCTTGTGCGGGTGTGCCGAAATACGTTTTTCCTCCTTCAATGGATTTTGTAACCCCGGATTGCCCTAAAACGATAGCTTTTTCACCTATTTCAATATTTTGGGCGATACCCACTTGCCCATATATAATTGAACCGTCGCCAATTTTACTATTTCCACTTATGCCAACTTGTGCCGCCACAAGGCAGTTTTTACCTATAATAGTATCATGCCCTACATGCACTTGGCAATCTAATTTTGTGCCTGCACCAATAATAGTACTGCTCGATACGCCGCGATTGATGGTGCAAGCTGCACCTATGTCCACATTATCTTCAATAACAACCCGCCCGCCACTGCGCCATTTTCGATAGCCCTCGGTCCCGCTTCCATCGGGATGTACCCTTTTTTTATGGAAATAAAAGGCATCTGTACCGATGATTGCGCCTACACCAACGACTACATTTTTACCAATAACGGTATAATCGTCAATAAAAGCATTGGCGCGAATATAACTCCCTGCGCCAATTTTTACATGATTGCCTATGACAACACGCGGTTCAATGATTACAGATGGATGAATCATGGCGTTGTTTGCCACTTCGATACTAAGGGGGGTGAAAGGGCGGTGCCGCCGTACTATACTGTCGTAGGCATCAAAGGGTTTTGGGTGCAGTAATACAATTTTTCCTTCAGGAATAATTTCAGGTTTTTCATTTAAAATAACGATAGTAGCAGCTGAGGTTAGGGCTTTTTCAAAATATTTCTTCACATCCGAAAACGTGATGTCACCTATTTTTACGTGGTGTATCTCATTGATACCCAAAGCATTGGCTGAATCGTCACCAATAAGTTCAGTGGCTCCGATTTGGCTCGCTATGGCTTTAATAGGTATGGGTTTATCAAACTTCATTTAATGATGTACGTGGTTTAAAAAAGCAAAGGTAGAATTATTTCACTTGTGTATCAATAATGCTGTTGCCTTCACCGATTGAATTACGCACAATTTCTTGAATTTCTAATTCAATGAAAAAGTCAGTACCTTCGTTTTCACGCGAATCGAAGGAAATATTACCGTTTACGGCATTGAGGATATTTTTCGTAATCAGTAGACCCAAGCCAGTACCGTATTGTTTGGTGGTAAAATAGGGTGTAAATATTTTTTCTTGAATTTCTTTAGGAATACCCATGCCATTGTCGCTGATACGAATAATGGCTTTGTTATTATTTTTATACAAACTCATAATAATGCGCCCCTCGTGCTCTTCTGGAATGGCTTGAATGGCATTTTTAGCCAAATTATTCAATGCTCCAGTTAGTAATTGCCGGTCGGCATATACGTGATAACGTTCTTCATCAGGAACATTGACGATAAAATTGATGTTTTTTCCTTCCGTATTATGCTGCCCGAAAAAATCACCCACGGATTGTACAAGGTCGTTGAGTACAAACATTTCATTATTTGCTTTCTGTGGTATTTTAGCAAAACTTGCAAACTCAGATACAATGCGCTCTAAAGAATCAATTTGGTCGAGCAACATTTTATTGGATTTTTCTAAATAATCTTTCAAGTTTTCGGGATTGCGACGGCGCACCATTTCCAAATGCTGAACGACTAACTTCATGGGGGTCAATGGGTTACGCACTTCGTGCGCCACTTGTTGAGCCATATCGCGCCACGCGCCTTCACGTTCTGCTTCGGTAAGTTTTAAAAAAGTTTCGTCCAATTGGGCGACTTTATTGTTGTACGCATCAATCAAGATACCTATTTCGTCTTCTTTGTTATCCCAAATGGTAATGAGTTCGTTTTTAGATTTTTTGTTTAAAGTAAGGCGGCGTAGGTAATTGGCAATTTCCCGAATCGGTTGCAAAATCCTTGTTGT
>JAYVKQ010000604.1:0-6218 GCA_043768285.1 Saprospiraceae bacterium
TTTCTCTACAAAATCAATGTTTAGTGCTTAAATTTTACAGATAATATCCTGCGTTATGCCACAGATTGCTTCGTCGTACCTCCTCGCAATGACACTTTATTTTTATAGGAAAACGTTACTTAACTACTGACACTAACCTAAAAATTCAAGGTCGCATTGGCATAATAATACGCGCCATTAAAGCCGAATTGACCAGCGTTTCGCGTGTAAGGTGTTTGCCCCGTAAAATAGGAGCCATAATTATTAAATACCTTATCGGGATATACGTTTGTCACATTATTACCACCCACCGAAACGGACAAGTTTTTCAAAACATTATAGGTTGCAACCACGTCATATATTGTTTTTGCACCAAACGTTTGATTGCGATGGAAGCCACCTGTAGGTTTTTCCCAAGCTATCACTTCACCAAAATGATTGGCTCTGACAGTAATATTGAATTTACCGACTTGATAGCCCAACGATAAAAGTACCTTTTGGCGTGGTTGAGACGTTTCAATTAAACTACGACTAATGGTGTCAATAATCAAAATAGCGGCAGGATTAGCTGCCCCTGCGGTCAATTGACTTGGTGTCGCTTTCACGTCTGTGATCTCTGTTTTATTAAACGTCATAGCCAAACTTGCTGTAAAACGGCTATTTTCATTGATATTTTGCTTGAAAGTTGTTACAAAATCAATACCCGTCGTTTTTGTACTCAAATGATTTGTGAAAAAAGAAATCTCTTGAATAGGCGTACCTGTCAGTAAAGTTTTAACGGCTGGAACAGCTGTCGTTGTCAAGGCTTCCGAAATAATGATACGGTTGGTAATATCAATTTGGTAAGCATCGAGGGTGAATAAAAGTTTTTCACCCGCTTTAGCCGTTACACCCACGTTATAGTTCCAAGATGTTTCCGCTTTGGGGTCTTCAATACCCAATGACTTTAAACGTGGGTCGCTACTTGGCAACTGTTTGGTTTGGCGAATAGCACCCGCTTGAACTGTCGAAGTCGTTACGGCATTATTAACTTGTTGCAAAGATGGCGCACGGAAGCCTTTATTAACAGAACCGCGCAAAGCAAGATTTTCAGAAACTTTAAGACGAGTAGCCAATTTTCCTGAAAAATTAGTACCAAAATCGCTATAATTTTCAAAACGTAAAGCCGTTGCCACTAAAAATTTGTCCGTAATATCTGTTTCTACATCGGCATAAACACCGATATTCGAGCGTTTTACATCACTCTCATCAGCAGGTGCAATACCCGGACGACCACTTGAACCAGATGCTTTGCCTACCACAGCACCTTCTTTGTAAGAGTTTTCGTCACCCCGCGATACTTTGAAAAAGTCAATCCGATATTGGCTACCAATAGCAAAGTTGAAAGATTTTAAACCACCTATATCAAAGTTTTTAGATAAGTTGGCTTCTGTTGCACTTTGTCCAAAGCTACTTTTGCCGACATAAAACTCGGTAGGTGAAGACGCACCCATAGAAGGATTAGTAGTGTTTTTTGCCCAAAGGTCAAGAGTATTGCGTCCATATCCCGTAGAAAAATCCATATTCCATCCTTTTTCTAATTTTCTATTCAAACCCACCACGCCAGACATATCCTTTGACGTACCAGGCAGGTCAGGGTCGTAACCGTTTGGATAAATGGACACATTCGAGTTAGCATCCGTTGGAATAGCATTTCTAAAAAAGCCCTCTGCTTTCACATCTTTTTTGGACGTGCCACCAAAGCCATACAAAGACCAGCCATTACTGAGGGGGTAGCCGATATTAACAAATGTCTGAATAGCCGTCAAAGGATTGCTGCCATATTTTGAAACAGTGAAGGGCGTACCAGAAGTAGAAGTAGGCCATACGCCTTTTGCAGCGCGCATACTGTCTTCACGTGCAATCGGCTGTGTGGCAGCAAAATAAATACGTCCCGTGTATGGGTCTGAACGTTGTGTACCATCAGCGTGGTTATAGCTTAAAGTCGCATTTAAGTAGCTACCTTCTTTACCAAGTTTGAAACCATAATTTAATGAACCCATATATCCTGCGCCGTCGCCTACTTGGGTTTGCCCATATTGTGTACGGAAAGCACCTTTACCGACTGCTTTATTTAAACCCAAATTGACAATACCCGCAATGGCATCTGAGCCATATTGAGCTGCCGCACCATCGCGCAATATTTCAAGACGGTCAATAGCTAAACTTGGGATAGAGTTCATATCCGTGGTCACTGTGCCTTTGCCCAATGTTACATTTAAGTTTAAGGCAGAAAATTGGTGGCGGCGTTTGCCATTTACCAACAATAGCACTTGGTCGGGCGACATACCCCTCAGTGTTGCAGGGTCGGCGTAGTTGGCAACACCATTGATACCATATTTGGCAGAGTTGAAAGAGGGTGACGTAAATTGTGCCATTTGCCCCAATTCTGTCTGACCTGTTATCTGCAATTCTTTAGCATTGATAACATCAACAGGCACAGCGCGATTAACATCTGTACGCGCTTTACCACGCGAGCCAATAACTGCTACTTCGCCGAGTGTAGAACCCTCTTCGAGCTTTATGTTTAGGGTGGTTTCACTGCCTATTTTGATTTCCTGTAAAAGATACCCGACATACGAAATAACGATGATATCGCCTTCTTTTAGGTCTAAAGTAAAATTACCGTTTTCGTCAGTAATAGCCCCTTTTTGAGTACCTTTGATAACGACATTTGCGCCCACAATCGGCTCACCAGATTGCGCATCTTTCACAGTGCCGTTTACTGGCGGGAGTGCTGTTTCTTCAAAAGTCGTTTTTTCTTCTCGAAAATTATCTCCCTTTTGGGGAGTCGCTTTTGCCACCGAAATCATTGAGCCGATGCGTTTAAATTGTAAAGCCGTTTGTTCACCAATACGGTTGAGCAAATCGGTTAATTCATACGTCTGTTCTGATAAAAATACTGCGGGGGTATTTTTTACAATATCCGCATTAAAAACGAAGCGTAAGCTCGTCAAGCGTTCTATTTGTAAAAACACTTCACCTATGTTTTTATTTTTAGAACCCATAAAAACCGTGACATCCGCACCCGTAGGTTGTTGGGCAAAACGACGTGACGTATTTGCTGCAAAATCTTGCGCTGAAACAGCTGAAATGAGCAATAGCACCAGACAAAACGCAAAAGACGCTTTTCTGTAAGAGTTAGTTAAAGTAAATTTCATACACATTGTTGTTTATGTTAATTTAAAAAAAGCTATTTATTGATTTTAATAGTATCATTTTGGATAGAAAAAGTAAAGCCATTAGCAAAAGCCAATGCTTCCAATATTGAAGAAAGTGACGATGATTTATCAAACTCTGCGGTAATATTAGCTTCAGCCAAAGGTATTTTTTCAAAACCTGTAATGGGCATTTTATAATACTCAGAAAGTGCACCCACCACATCTTTAAAAGGTGTTGCTTTAAAGGTCATAACATATCCATCTTTCCATCGGCTTGCAGTTTCTATATTTTGTATATTTTCGATAGGCGAAACTTTAGTATCATACATCAAAACTTGCTGTTTGGGCATCAATTCTACTGAAGGGGTGTTTTCTGACATACTTTCCACGCGTACTTTACCTTCCATCAAAAGAATTTTTACATGCGGCTCTCCTTTGTAAGCCCGCACTGTGAAAGCGGTACCGATAGCTGTTGTTACCGAATTGCCCGCATAAACGTGAAACGGCTTTGCGGCATTTTTTGCCACTTCAAAATACCCCTCTCCATCAAGGTAAATATCGCGACTATCTACTCCAAAATTTTTACCTAATCGCATAGAACTACCAGTATTCAAACGCACAATTGAGCCATCACTTAATTCATACACAGACACTTTAGCAATTGATTTATTTTCAACATATTGCGTTATAACAGAAATACCCGCCCCCCTATTTGAGGCATTTTTGGGCGTATATTTTGTAAAAACAACAACAGTAGCCACAATCAAAAATGCCACGGCTGCAGCTATTTTCCATACCATAGTAAAAGACGATTTTGAACGCACAACGTGCAAAGGAGGATAATCAGAAGACACCTTATTTCGGATACCTTCGCGGATTTTTTCTTTAAAAAACGCTTGAAAATCAGTCAATTTCTCCGTAATTTGCGATTCGTCAAATTTGAGCGACATACGGTCAATTAATAAAAAAGCCTGCTTCACGAGGGCTTCCCGTTCTTGATTATCAGCTTGCCAATCTTCCCAATCCAGCACATCATTTTCATTTTTTTGAAAATAAAAACTGAGAAAAGTGTCATCGCACACAAGCTCTTCGATAGTATTAAAATCTTGAAGTATCATTGATAAGTAGTAATATCTAAATAAACGCTGTTAATTAATTTTATAATATATTGATTTTCAATAGCTTGCAATACTAATAACAAGTAACTATTAACCAATAACTATTTAATAAGACAGAGGAAAGGCATAAATGAAATCTTACTTTTTTTCTAAAATAATTTTCATTTTTTTGACGGCATCGTGCAGGAGCTTATAAAGTGCCCCCGTATCAACCCCCGTTTTGTCGGCTATATCCTTGTAGGAAAGTTCTTCAAAATATTTGAGATGAATTATCTCGCGTTGCTTTGGCGTGAGCGTTGCCATAGCATTCAATAGGTTTTGTTTCGCTATGGCATCTGTTTGTTGTTCTATCAAAATAGTTTCGTAAGCGGCTGTCGTCAATACTGAGGGAGTCGTTTCGGGGTCAAAATTGTGTGAAATACTGAGGGGGTCTATTTTTTTTAATTTTTTGAAAATCCTCCGCCTGAGCGATATTTTAAGGTAATTTTCAAGCGACAATATAGTACCAAGCGACTGCCGATATAGCCACAAATCCAAAAAAACGTCTTGAATACACTCCTCCGTCAAGCTGCCATCAGCACACCAGCGTACGCCCACCCGATAGAGGCGGTTGTAATAAAACGTAAACAGATGGTTTAGTGGCTTCTCATCGTCCTCTTTCAAGGCTTTCAAAATTAGCGAATCCACGTAGGCTTGATACTCACTCATTGTTATTTAATGCTGCACAAATCTTGTCAAAAAGTCATGAAAATAAATAAGAGATTGTTAGCCCAAATGCACACAACAAGATTGGGCTATTAATGAGCGAATATAAGACGACTTAGCTTTAGAATAACTTTTTGTCTAAAAATTTTGTTGTTTAAACACATAATTAGTATAAAATAGGTCACAAAATGTATAACTTTGCAATCTATTATTATGCAATAGAATAAAATTCATTTTTTAATCAATTATTAAAATTTAAAATGCTTATGAAAAAGCTGATGTCACCCCTCAGTATCCTCATGTTTTTATTGGTTAGTTTCGCAGTCAAAGCGCAAATTGAAACGCCACAACCAAGTCCAAGTGCTACTTTAATTCAAAAAGTCGGTATGGCTGAAATAAAAATTGAATACAGCCGCCCCAGCATGAAAGGTCGTAAAATATTCGGTGGCGATGTTGTGCCTTATGGCGAAATGTGGCGTACAGGTGCTAACACACCAACAAAAGTAACCGTTTCTGACTCTATCACCATCATGGGCAAAGGTTTAGCAAAAGGCTCATATGTGTTGATGTCAAAACCAGGTAAAGACGCTTGGGAAATTATTTTCAATAAAAATCCTGCGGCGAGTGCTTCAAGTCTCAAACCAGAAGATGACGTAGTGAAAGTATCAGTACCAACTGTTGCGTTGCCTTTTAAGGTAGAAACGTTTACAATGGGCATTGGCAATATCACCAACACAGGCGCAAATTTGGAAATCATGTGGGATAATGTCTCCGTGGCTATTCCATTCACAAACGACGTGGATAGCAAAGTAATGGCGCAAATCAAAGCAAAATTGGCTGGTCCATCACAGAATGATTATCAAGCCATGTCTGTCTATTATTTTGAAACAGGTAAGGATTTGAAAGAAGCTCTTGCTTACACTAACAAAGCGATTGCTATGGGCGAGCGTTTTTGGATGTTGCGCCACAAATCATTGGTACAAGCCAAATTAGGCGACAAAGCGGGTGCAATCGCTACTGCAAAACGCTCTATGGAATTGGCTAATGAAGCTAAAAACAATGATTATGTGCGTATGAACGAGAAATCAATCGCAGAATGGAGTAAGTAATCTTGATTGTTGTATTGTTGTATTGTTAAATTGTTGTATTGTTAAATTGTTGTATTGTTAAATTGTTGTATTGTTAAATTGTTGTATTGTTAAATTGTTGTATTGTT
>JAYVKQ010000605.1:0-2326 GCA_043768285.1 Saprospiraceae bacterium
GTGTGTATCAAGAAGCAGATTCATTGAGGCATATAGTCATTAAAATCGTCCAAAGGTTCATCAAAATCAGCCGACATTTTAAATGTTCCTTTAGCTGAACCGAAAACAGGGATGCGTTTTTTACTTTTGGTGTTTTGCTTTGTCAAAAGAAATTCAATGTATAAAAGTAAGTCACGCTTCAAATCATCAGATTGAAGCATTTGCATTTTTGAATATAAAACTTGATTACTCATTTGAATTAATTTAAGGCAATAAAATTAAGTCTTTTTCCATAAATAACAAACTTTTTTGAAACCGTTGCGCCCAACTCTTCCATTTTTCCCATTGAAACGGTGGCTGTTGTGTTCAGACTCTGTCTGAACACATATCTAAAGGAGGGCAACCGCCCGACCAAGCGTAATGAGGCATTTTTTAAAACAAAAATAGAGAATTGTTTTATGATTTTTATAATTTGCTCCGTTCACACGCAGACACAGTCCGCGCGCGCAAGGATTAAGTTATCTCGAATGTGCCTATCAAGTTGGTATTTTCAAACAAGCCATCACTTCTTCCTCATTTGCATTTTTAAGTTCGAAGGAAGCTTTATCCCCGTACAACATTTTCAATCGTTTTTCCGTATTTTCAATGCCAATACCACCTTCATTTTGCTCCAATACTGAGGGGGGTGTTATGGGCGATAATTGTCCATTGTTCGTAATGTTGATGTGCAAAAATTGGTCTTCAACTATGCTTTTGATTTTAATAATGCCGCCATTTTTATTGTGTCTTATGGCGTGTTTTATCGCATTTTCAGTAATGGTTTGAACAATTATTGGTGGAACTAAAACGGTCAAAGATTCCTTAGAAATATCAAATTCGTACTTCAATTGCTTCCCAAATCGAATTGTTTCTAAGTCTAAATATTTTTTTACGATATTCAACTCTTCTTCCAATGAAACAAAATTTTTTTTGCCATAATTGAGCGTGTAACGCATCAAATCTGACAGTATAATGACGGCATCCGATGCTTTTTCTGATTGTATCAAAGCCAACGCATGAATACTATTGAGTGCATTGAACAGAAAATGTGGATTAAGTTGTGTTCGCAAAAAAGATAACTCTACTTCCTGCAATTTAATTTTCGACGCAAACTGTTCCGCCGTTTTTATTTGAACATTTTCAAAGAAATAATACGCATGAAATAAGGACAACCAAATGGTGAAAGAGGCACATTCAAGGGTGTACATGTATGGATAAACATAACTCATGGGTAATTTTAAGAAATCAGGGGTTTGTGCGTCCATTTCGTAAAATGGTTGATGAAGCACCAAACAAATAGCATTAAGAATGTGGGGACTAACATAGATTTTGAAACCTAAAAATAGACCTATTAAAACTAAAGATGCCCCAAAAATGACAATTACCGTTTTTGGGAATGATAGATTGATGAGTTTAAAACGGTGCGCTGCATATTTATAACCATGCGTCAGGAGGAGCATAACAAATGGATTAATGAATGTAAACGTTGGCAAAACCCAATCATAAATTTCTTCATCCATACTCCAAAATGGACTCAAATAGCTTTTAAAAAGCCCAAAAATAAGCCAACCACCAATCGTTAAAGCCCAATAAACTTGTTTCTTATTTTTTATCATAGATTGTTCTACATTTTTTAAATTACCCACTTGCGCGTAGTATAGTGTCCGCGAGTATGCAAATATCCTAAAATAATGATTAAAATCAGATTAAAATACATTTTATGCGCCATTTTAATAATGGCAATCGGTTTAGCGTCGCGCCGCTTCTCTGCGCCCGATAGTTTTATCTACACCCACGTAGGCGATGCGCTGTGGGCAATGATGATTTATTTCGGTTTTCGATTTTTAAATCCAAAACAAGGATATAAAACGACTGCTTGGATAGCCCTCGCCTTTTGTTTTTTAATTGAAATCTGTCAACTCTACCAAGCTGAATGGCTGAATGCTATTCGCAGAACTACTTTAGGCGGTTTGATATTGGGCTTTGGTTTTTTATGGAGTGATTTGTTGAGGTATTGTGTGGGCGTACTTTTAGCAAGTTTATTTGATTACTTTTTATTAAAAAACAAGCTCATATTTTGAAATAATACATCATATCACTACCTTTAGGAGGAATGATTAATCAACTCTTAACGATATGAAAACTGCTCATTTTATCCTATTTGCCTGCCTTTTATTGGGCTCTTGCAAAAGCGAGGCGCCTAAAACCGATAGAATACTCATTAAAAACGGTACTATTTACGATGGCACTGGCACGACACCTTACGTCGCCGATATCCTTATCCAAGCGGATACTATCGCCATGATTT
>JAYVKQ010000606.1:0-2921 GCA_043768285.1 Saprospiraceae bacterium
CGGGAAAAAATTGGAGTTCTTCGCCTACATTGCGGAACCAAAGCGTGTCTGGCACAACCGTAGCATATTTACCTTTGGCATCTTTAATATCTAAAATGGCTTGACGCGCTTCTGTGATTTTTGCATCCAATAAATTCCAGCGTATCAAGTCATATTTCCGAATAGCTTCGCCCCCAAATTCTAACCAACGCTCGTTGGCAACGGCATCAAAAAAGCCTTGCTTTGTCGTAGGTGTTACCCCAATTTTTGACGCATTGGCAGCACCAAAAGCCCGTTTGCGTACTTCTTCGTAGGCGGCAACTGCGGCTGGGGTTGGGCTACCATTTATTTCATTTTCAGCTTCGGCAAACATCAATAAGACATCTGAAAAACGGAGATATACCCAGTTATAGCCTACATTTAAGACAGTACCGGGCAATAAAGGTGTACGCCAGTCACGGCGATATTTGCCTGTATTGAGTTCCGTCAAGCGGCGGGTAGATTTGACGTTGGTTGCCGTTGTAACAGCATAATTGGTAATGGTTACATCGCGGCGTGTATCGAATGTATCGAAAGCATAGTAGTAGTTGGGTAAAGGAATGAGACCGCCACCACCTGCACCATAGCGCGTAGCATTGCTAAGCGAAGGACCATCATAGTTACCCATGCGGCTATCAGTACTGGCACTACCACCACCTGCACCCAATTCAATAATGAGTTCATATTGTGGGTCTGGCGTAAAAGAAGTTACATATTTTTTCCAAACATCTTCATACAAAGGTACGAGGGTGTGTTGAGTCCGTTCTGCCATCAATTGAGCGCACTCATCGCGGGCAATTTTATAGTAATCGAGATAATTGGCACGGCGTTCCATTTGTTTTGTTTCAGTACGGAGCGAATAACCGCCGCGATGCAATGCCAATCTTGCGCGCAAAGCCTTTGCTGCACCTTTTGTAAAACGCTCGTCCCGCTTTACGGCTGTGCGCCACGGCAGTAAGTCGCTGGCGAGTTTAAGGTCAGCTATCAATTTATCATAAGTTTCATCCCGATTGGCTTGTGGGTAGAATAGGTCGGTGGCTTTGTAAGCGGGTTCCATGGGTGCTGGTACGTCGCCCCAGTTGCGTATCAATTCAGAATAAAAAATAGCGCGACAAACCAACGCTTCACCGTGCAAACGCTTCAATTGCGCTTGGTCGGCAGCCGTACCAGATTTGTATAATTCCATTTGTGGAATTTGCTCAATACACAAATTGGCTTTTTCGATACCGCGATACAATTGTAGAAACGGATTCCGAATTTCGGCATTACTCAATAATAATTGATAACGACCAATACCTCTACGCCCATTATCAAGATTGCCCGATACTATTATTTCGTCCGAGTCGTAAGGATAATACATATTGATACGAATCCCATAGCCATTGTCACCCATAAGTTCGTCATATACGCCGATAAGGGCGGACGAAGAATTAGATACATCAGAAAAAACTTGACTGACATTGTATTGAGAAACAGGCTCGACTTGCATAAAGTCTTTGCAGCTATTGGTTGTAAAACCCAAAAATGCTATTACAAGACTGTTTATGATATATTTTGAATATTTTTTCATCTTAAAATTATTTAAAATTTAATAAAATACTGAGGGGGTATAGTAATGATGAATGATAAATGTTCAAAAGATTTTTTTTAAAATAAAGTATTGATTTTCAATAATTTACAATGCTTCTCGACAAAGGTTTAGTAAACGGAAAATTATTTTTTTTTAAAAAAAAATAATTTTCCGTTTACTAAACCTACGCACGAAACATTTTTAGTCAATTTACCAAAATCCTTTGAACACTAATGATTCATCATTAAAACGTCGCATTCACACCCAACACATAGACCCTTGCACGCGGATATGCTGCAAAATCAACGCCCGGTGTTAAAGGGTCATTATTACGGGCAGTAACTTCAGGGTCGTAGCCAGTATAGTTGCTGAATACTTTCAGATTGTTGATAGTACCATAGATACGGAAACTCTGCATTTTTAACCGTGAAGTCAAAGCCGTAGGCAAAGTGTAACCCAAAGTAACGTTATTAATCCGTAGAAATGAACCGTCTTCAATATCCGTATTCTTTACAAAATAGCGTTGAGCTGCCGCAGGAAACCACGTTTTTGCATTGACATTCAAGGCATTGAGTTGTTCAGGCGTAGTTGCCAAAACACCTTTGTCGTCCACCCAACGATAGCGGTCGCGCATACTGGCAATAAGGTTGGTATTCGGGAAACTACCGTCCGTCCACTCAATATTATTGGCGTTATAAACATCATTACCGACTACAAAATTGACGAATACACTCGCATCTATACCTTTGAAGCTGAATTGATTGTTCCAACCGCCGATATAGTCGGGTGTTGCATTACCGATGATAGAACGGTCACCATCTGTCGTAATTTGTCCATCGCCATTGATGTCTTTTATTTTCAAAGAACCCGGACGAATAGTACCTGAAAAGTTAGAGGCATTCGGAATACCTGTTTTTAATGTGAAAACACTTGTTGTGGCGTTAAAATCAAAATCTTCGGGCTTATACCAGCCATCTGTCGTAAAGCCATACATCAAACCCACAGGCTCACCGACTTTGACTAAGTAATCGTCAGCACCATCAGAACCTTGCCAGCCAGAGTTGCGGGTTTGTTGGGTCAGTCCGCCTAAACTTTCAACCTTATTGCGGTTAAAGGATATATTGAAACTTGTATTCCAGATAAAGTCTTTTTTCTTAAAAACATCACCATTCAATTGAAATTCTAACCCCCGATTGGAGGTAGAACCCACGTTGCGCAATTGTGACGAATAGCCAGAAGTAGGTGGAATAGCAACCGCTAACAAAAGGTCATTGCCTTTATTTTGATAGGCATCAATGGTTAATTGTATGCAATTTTGGAAGAAACCTAAGTC
>JAYVKQ010000607.1:0-5220 GCA_043768285.1 Saprospiraceae bacterium
TGAAAATTATTTTTTTTGAAAAAAAAATAATTTTCAGTTTACTAAACCTTTGTCGAGAAGCATTGTAAATTATTGAAAATCAATACATTATTTTTAAAAAAAATCTTTTGAACACCAATGATTATGAATATTAAAAAAGCCGATGTCAAATGACTTCGGCTTTTTTAATATACCCCCCTCAGTATTTCTTACAATTCTGTCAAACGCCCATACGTTTCAGGTCGTCTATCTCTAAAAAATTGCCAGATATTGCGCACTTGGTCAATCATTTCTAAATCAAATTCAGTGACTAATAATTCATCATTGTCCTCACTCGCTTGGGCTATAATTTCGCCACGTGGATTGACGAAATAGGAAGAACCATAAAATTTGCCAATATTCCACGGGGCTTCTGTGCCTACACGATTGATGCAGCCCCAAAAATTGCCATTGGCTGCCGCGTGGGCGGGTTGCTCCAATTTCCAAAGATATTGCGACAAGCCAGCCACCGTTGCCGAAGGATTATAGACAATTTCTGCCCCATTTAAGCCCAAAGCCCTTGCACCATCTGGAAAATGACGGTCATAACAGATATATACCCCAATTTTGGCATAGCGCGTTTGAAAAACGGGATAGCCGAGATTACCAGGTTTGAAAAAGAATTTTTCATAAAAACCTGATGTGTGTGGAATATGATTTTTGCGGTATTTCCCCAATATAGAACCATCTGCGTCAATCACGACAGCCGTATTGTACAACACGCCCGATTGTTCACGTTCATAAATCGGTACGATAATGACCATTTCATATTTTTTTGCCAATTTCTGCATCAAATCCGTCGTCGCATTGGGAATAGGTTGCGCAGAAGCATACCATCGAGGGTCTTGACCCGGGCAGAAATAAGGTGTATTGAAAATCTCTTGCAAGCATAGGATTTGCACGCCTTGTTTTCCCGCTTTTTCGATATAAGGAATATGCTTATCGAGCATAGCTTGCATGATTTCTTCGATAGTGCCTTCCCCTTCGGTTTTAGGGAGGCTCATTTGTATTAATCCTGATTTGATAATTCTTGCCATATCTTTTTTCTACAAATTTAGATAATTTAGAGCATAAATGAAATACCCCTCAGTATTGAACAAATATTAGTCTCGAAAAATGCTATTTTTTCAATCATCTTCACCCTCATCAAAGTAAAAATCTTTGAAAGTATCTATCTCACGGCGTTCCCTTTTGGTAGGTCGCCCTGTCCCTCTATCCCGTGCTTCTGCACCCGTTTTATTCAAAAACCAGCTTTCATATTTTTGCAATTCTTCAGGTGGTGTGATGTCGTTGTAGCAACGCACGGCGATAGGCGCGCCGACCCGTTTTTCAATCAAATCTACAACTTTGAAAGAAAAATTGAAGCCCCCTTTTTTGACCAAAATGGTATCGCCACGCTGCACCATAAACGAGGATTTGACTTCGTTGCCATTCACTTTTACTTTGTTCGATTTGATGGTATCGCTCGCTAATGTTCTGGATTTGAATATCCGAACACTCCACAACCATTTGTCTATGCGTACTTTTTCTGCCATGTTACCCCCCTCAGTATTTTTATGCTTTTGGTTTAAATAATTGACTATTCAAAGGTGGATATCCTAAGTTAAGCTGTTCTAATGCCGAAATCACCGTTTTAGCCGCTACATAATTGCGATACCACTCTTGGTCGCAGGGCAAAACAGTCCACGGAATAGAGCTATTATTCAGCACATATTCGTAGGCATCCATGTATTTATCCCACAATTTGCGCTCCTCCCAATCGCCGTCATTGTGTTTCCAATATTTTTCGGGTTCTTCTACGCGCTCCATGAGTTGCTTGTGCTGCTCATCGGGTGACATGTGCATATAGAATTTTATGATGACCGTGTTGGCATCATATTGTAGCGTTTCTTCAAACGCATTGATGCTATTCATGCGCAAATCCCGTTTTTTATCATCAATCCAACCATGTACGTATTGAATGAGAATATCTTCATAATGGGAGCGATTGAATATCTTGACCATACCTTTTTCTGGTACTTGCTTATGGACACGCCATAGAAAATCGTGGGCAAATTCCTCCTCCGATGGTTTTTTATATGCCGTCACTTGCACACCTGATGGGCTGCATTTATCGAATAAGGCGCGGGTCGTGCTGTCTTTACCCGTGCCGTCCATGCCTTGTAAAACGATTAATAAAGATTGTTTTTTATTGGCGTAGAGCTTATTCTGCAATTCGCCAATTTTGTCCGCCAAGTCTTTAAGTTCCTCTTTTACTTGGTCTTTATCCAAGTTTTTGGGTGCGCGGGGTGATATATCTGCGAGTTTAATTTTCATCTAAAAAATATTTAATTTAACTGTAAACTGTATAGCTGTGAACTGTTTTATTTTACTATAACTGTACTAAAACAGTTTACAGTTATACAGTTCACAGCTATTTAATATTGTTCTTTCTCATTCGGAAAATCTTTAGCTTTTACATCTTCAACATAATGCGACACTGCATTTTTCATATCATCAAAAAGATTGGCATAGCGACGTAAGAAGCGGGGTTGAAATTCTTTATTGATGCCCAGCATATCGTGTAATACTAAGACTTGCCCATCGCAGTGCATACCTGCACCAATACCAATAGTCGGAATACTGAGGCTTTCACTCACTTCTTTTGCCAATTGTGCAGGTATTTTTTCTAAAACAACACCAAAACAGCCTAATTCTTGTAGCAAAAGGGCATCGCTCCGCAACTTTTCCGCTTCGGCATCTTCCTTCGCACGGACGGCATATGTACCGAATTTGTATATGCTCTGAGGTATCAAACCCAAATGCCCCATCACGGGAATACCTGCCGAGAGTATGCGCGTGACACTCTCCGCTACTTCCGCGCCACC
The DNA here is from genome assembly GCA_043768285.1 of Saprospiraceae bacterium. GTDB lineage: Bacteria > Bacteroidota > Bacteroidia > Chitinophagales > Saprospiraceae > JAAFJT01. The sequence goes on from JAYVKQ010000607.1 coordinate 2,886, forward strand.
TTCCATTTTGACGGCGTGCGCACCCGATTCTTTCATAATGCGAATTGCCGATTCGAGAGCCAACAGCGAATTGCCTTGATACGAGCCAAAAGGCAAATCCACGACAACCAAAGCGCGTTTTACGCCTTTCACAACCGATGTGGCGTGATATATCATCTGGTCGAGCGTGATAGGCAAAGTCGTTTCATGTCCTGCCATGACGTTACTTGCAGAATCGCCTACGAGTATAATATCTATGCCGCCTTCGTCCACAATACGGGCGAGGGAATAATCGTAAGCAGTAAGCATGGCAATTTTTTCGCCCTGCATTTTCATACTTTGCAGCGTATGGGTAGTGATGCGCTTGACTTCTTTGTGTATAGACATATTTTGATGATTAGTGATAATAATGCGGAAAGTTATTGATAATCATTGAATGAACAACTACCCCCTCCCTATTTTTTTTTTAAATAGCGAACCTCACAATCTATTTAGTTGTTATAAACTCAATGCAATCATTTCAACTTAATCTATGCCATTGGAAAGCAATACGACCTTGACAACAACGCAGCGTTTTTTCAGATTACTCAAACGCGATAGAAAAGAAATTAGTTATATTTATTTGTATGCCGTCATTGCGGGTATTATCAACTTGACCCTGCCTCTGGGGGTGCAAGCGATATTGAATTTTATTCAAGGTGGTAGTATCTCCTCGTCTTGGTGGCTGTTGATAGTGATAGTCACGCTCGGTACTGTCTTGGCGGGCATTGTCACCATCATGCAAATGACCGTGAGTGAAACTCTGCAAAGGCGCATATTCACACGGGTCTCTTTCGATTTTGCGGAGCGATTGCCTTTGATTAAGACGGAAGTTATACGTAAAGAATATGTGCCTGAATTGGTCAATCGTTTTTTTGATACTTTAACCATCCAAAAAGGGCTACCTAAGATATTGATTGACCTTTCTACGGCGGTGATGCAAATTTTGTTTGGCATCCTTTTGTTGTCGTTTTATCATCCCTTCTTCATTTTCTTCGGGGTTGTTCTTATTATTATTCTTATTGTATTGTTTAGCCTGACCAGTCCTTTGGGCTTGAAAACGAGCCTTACGGAGTCGAAATACAAATACCAAGTGGCGCATTGGCTCGAAGAAATTGGTCGCACCATCCATACCTTCAAATTGGCAGGGCGTAGCCCCTTACCCCTCAGTAAAACGGACTATTTTGTAAGCCATTACCTCGATGCTAAGGAAAAGCATTTCAATATCCTAAAAATTCAATATAGCAGTATTGTTATATTTAAGTCGTTGATAACGTTTGTGTTATTGACATTAGGTAGTTATTTGGTTATCAATAATCAAATCAACCTCGGGCAATTTGTAGCAGCAGAATTAATCGTGTTGCTCATCATTAATTCCTCAGAAAAATTAATATACACAATGGATACTGTATATGACGTGATGACAGCCATAGAGAAAATTGGGGCGGTTGCAGATATACCCATTGAGCATGAACACGGCGTAGATTTTAAGGAAGTGAACACGCAAAAAGGTATAAGTGTCAATATCGAAAACTTGACACATCGTTTTTCGGATAGTACTACGCCTACGTTGAGTAATATCCATTTGAATATTAAATCGGGTGAAAAAGTCTGCATTGCGGGTTATAATGGATCTGGCAAAACGACTTTGGTTCAGATAATTGCTTGTTTATTAACGGATTATGAAGGTTCGATACTATATAACGGTATCCCACGTAAAAATTTTAACCAACGTTCTTTGCGCCATTATATCGGCGATTTTTCGTCACAAGAGGATGTTTTTAAAGGAACTTTAAAAGAAAATATATCATTAGGTTATGAAAATGTCAGTTTTCAAGATATTGTCAATACGGCAGACGCGGTGGGTTTAAGCCCCTTTGTGCGCGAATTGCCACAAGGTTTTGATACGCCGCTATTGCCCGAAGGTAAAAATTTGCCGCGCAGCATTATGATGAAAATCATACTGGCACGTAGCATTGTGAGCAAACCGCAGCTATTGGCGATTGAGGAACTGATGGCTAATTTGGAATTTAAAGACCGCGAGCGCATCGCAGCACTTTTGACCCGCCCAGACCAAGCATGGACACTGATTGCTGTTACGGACGACCCGCTTTTAGCTGCCCGTTGCGATAGGGTATATATTATGGATAAAGGCACAATTATCGCCGAAGGTACGTTTGAGGACATTAAAAAAACGTCTCATTTCCCGAGAGTGTTTAAAATATCGCGCTCGTAGTAAGTGTGAAAATGCGGTTTAGGAAACTGATTTTGAATGAATTTTAGATTTTTTTTTGCAAAAAAAAATCTAAAATTCATT
>JAYVKQ010000608.1:0-2552 GCA_043768285.1 Saprospiraceae bacterium
CTACCCCTCAGTATTTTCAAAAAATACTGAGGGGGTATCACTTAAAACTTAATCGTCACACTTTTTCCCAAATAAACGCCTTGTGGCAAATCCACTATCACCATTGTATTGTTGTCTTTATTATTTGCAAAACAGATAAAGCCCTCACCTACTTTCGTATAAATACTCGGCAAAGTAATTAATATTCTACTCAAATTCCGCGACGGATCAGCCACCGTCAATTCTTTCACTTTATTACCCTCCATTTTAAGCATCGCCATGCCTTGACTGTCCATTTTCACCTTTTGTCCATTGCCTATTTCCACTTCCCCTGCTTTGTAAAATGCCAATTGAACAATACCCAATTTACTGTTTTTGACACCTTGCAAATCAGAAGTATTCGATAGAATCTCGATATTGCGGTTATTCGCACTTGTTTCCGCCAGTTTTTGTTCAGAAATATCGGGTACGACAATGTACTGATACCCAGGGCTTTTCTCCATCTTTCGTTTGCCGTGAATATCCGTTTCGTTCATTTTATCGCCATGATTGAACCATAATTTAAAAACTTCCTCGCTGACCAATTCTTTGCTGATATTCTTTTGGTCAGTTATGTCCGACCAACGACCCGTTTCTGTCTGATTTGATATGTTTATCGTCGTTGGTTCGGGAAAGATATAGCCTATTTTATCTTGATAGACCCATTTCACATTTTCTGAAACGCGACTGCCTTTCGGTAGGACTTTTTTCTGCCCATCTTGTAGGATACTTACTTCACTTCTCAACAAAACTTGATTAATCGTCGTGACAACGGGCAATGACTTTTTGGGTTTTATACCCGTACCCAAACAAACGTACTCTTCATCAAAAAAGAACCACGACATTCTGGCTTCAAGCATATCATGCGGGCTTTTAAAATCAAACGCGACTGCACCATACAAACCATCGGTGACCGAACCGACAAAATTGGTCAATCCTTCTTTTTGAATCTCATCGGGGCTTGGTAAGGTTTGCTTTTGCATAATGGTCGTGCCCGATATTTTTTGCCAATCATAAACCGCCCAAATATTGTGGTATTCATCGCCTTTGAGCATCAAATAATTTGTGCCATCGGCTCTGTGGTGCGTTGTTTTGCCTGGCCCGTTGTAAGGTTGTTCCATGTTTTGGTTTCGAGTAGAAAACATACGCACGCTGGTATAAAAATGAGGTCTTTGGAAAACAAAATGCTCGGTTTGCCAAAAGAATTTGGCGAAAGATAAAGCAGGTTTGGCTTCGCCTTTTCGCAGTTTTATGATGTCTTCTAACTCCTTTTTTCTATAATCGGTGCTGATTAAAACCCGTTCAATTTCAAGCGTTCCTTTGGGTTGCATCGCCCCTCTTTTACTTGAAATATCTCTATTTCTAACACCAACATCTTCATAAATGCCATACACTTGTTGCTTATAAATACCGTCCAAATAATAATCCACTAACAGGTTTAATTTTTCTTTTGAAAACTGGTATTTTGTACCCGCCACGTAAGACGACCATTCGCCATAAGCGTTCGCAAATTTGCCATAACCATACGAATCTGTATTGTTTACACGGTCAGGACGGTGGTGAAAACTAAAATCATGCTGAATGCCACGTTCGCCCGTTGAAAATTTCATTTCACCTTCGATAATTTTAATAATAGAGTCAAAAGCTTGATCCTTGCCGAGAAAAAGTAAATTTTTAGCCAAAATCCCCGCAATCACAATCCTATCACCACTTGGGCGCGCCCCCGAAGCATTCATATTGGCGCGACCAATCATCGGTTGGGCTTTTTCGACCAAATCTTTGGGCAAATCATCACCGATTGCAAGCATCAAATTCATCAAATTAGTCGGCGTTGTAATTTGGTTATCATGCCAATTATCGCCCACAAAATCGTTTTTAACCCAAAAATTTAAACCGCTTACTATAGCATCTTTCACTTTTTTACTTTGGTAAAAAGTGGATGTTTGGGTTTTATAGGCTTTTGCGATGAAAGCCAAATCGCTCGTATGTCTGCCGTGCGGAAAACTTGCGGTTCTACTAAGGTCACTATAATTGATGTCGTTAAAACTGCCGTCTTCCTTCATTTTAGACATAATCGTTTCCACTTGGCTATCAACAGGCTTATTGTTCATCAACTCGGTGACAATTCGCTGTTTGATGATGCCTAAATCCTTGGATTGGGCGTTGCCAATACTCCACACACCAATAAGGAGAAATGCTATAAATACTAATTCTTTCATTATAATTTGATTGATTTTAGCGCGGGTTTAAAAAAATACTGAGGGGTATTCAACAAAATTAAAATAATCACTTCCTTTTTATATCTCTAACAAACTTGAGGTATTCAGATAAAGTATGGGTCAACTGTTCAAAGTTTTTTGTCTCTAACATCTCTTTTGAAATCAATTTTCCTCCTATTCCGACACACGTAACACCTGCTTGAAACCATTCTTTTAAACTTGACTCTGTTAACTCAACTCCGCCCGTTGCCATCACAGATGTGTGCGGCATCGGTGCTTTTAAGGCTTTTACGAAAGCAGAACCCAATACCTGAG
>JAYVKQ010000609.1:0-3936 GCA_043768285.1 Saprospiraceae bacterium
TCAATCGCCCTTCCGATGCCACCATAATGTCCAATGAGAAACTAATAAATACTCACTCTATTATAAATAACTAATTGATTATCAATGAAAAACATACACGTTCTATTCTTTCTCTTAATCGCATTCACCGCCACAGCCCAAAAAGCCCGCCGCATAGAAATACTCTTTCTCGGCGATAATGGACACCATCGCCCGATTGAGCGCGTACCGTCTATCATGGCAGCTTTAGGCGATAAAGGTGTGAATTTTACCTATACGGATAAGTTGGCTGACATCAATACCGCCAATCTCAACAAGTACGATGCGGTGATGGTATATGCCAATTGGGACAGCATACCCCCTTCCGCAGAGAAGGATTTATTGGCGTATGTGGCATCTGGTAAGGGGATATTGCCGATACATTGTGCCTCTTATTGCTTCCGAAACTCAAGCGAATATGTAAAAATGGTCGGTGGGCAGTTTTGGCGGCATACGATGGATAGCATTGAAACGCAAACCGTGCAAGCCAATCATGAAATTATGCAAGGATTGAAATCCTTTAAAGTGTATGATGAAACGTATTTGCACAGCAAATTGCAAGACGATAATAATGTTTTAGCTGTGCGGGAGATAAAAGCCGACCAATTTAAGGACAAACCCAATACTAAGACAGAACCTTATACATGGACACGCAGCTACGGCAAAGGGCGTGTTTTTTACACCGCTTATGGACACGATGAAAATACTTGGCAAAATGAGGATTTTCATGCCTTAATACTGAGGGGTATCCTCTGGGCAGTCAATGACGAAGCACGACAAGCACACGCGGCGTTGAAGCCCGTGCCCTTTGCCTATCGGGAAGCGAAACTGCCAAATTATGAGAAACGGGCGGGTGTTCAATATCGCCAAGACCCGCTTTCGCCAGAAGAAAGTATGAAGCATATCCAAGTGCCTGTGGATTTCAATTTGGAACTTTTTGCCGCAGAACCCAACGTGATGCACCCCATTGCCCTCTCTTGGGATGAAAGGGGACGGCTATATGTGTTGATCACAAAAGACTATCCGAATGAACGCAAAGAGACAGGCGGCAGCGACTATATTTTAATATGTGAAGACACCAATAAAGATGGAAAAGCCGATAAATTCACCAAGTTTGCTGAGGGATTGAGTATTCCAACGGGTATGGTTTTCAGCAATGGTGGCTTACTGGTATCGCAAGCACCGCATATGCTGTTTTTAAAAGACACCGATGGCGACGATAAAGCCGATGTAAAAGAGATACTATTCACAGGCTTTGGTACTTTCGATACCCATGCGGGACCCTCCAATTTGCATTATGGTTTCGATAATTGGATATGGGGATGCGTGGGTTATTCGGGTTTCAAAGGTGTAGCGAAGGGTGGCACAGATACCGTTCAGTTTGGGCAAGCCTTTTTTCGATTTAAACCGGATGGTAGTCGCATCGAACACATGACCAATACCTCTAATAACACATGGGGTTTTGCTTTCAATGAAACGGGCGATGTGTTTGGTTCAACGGCTAATAATGCACATGGTTGGTATATGGCAATTCCGCACGCCTATTATGCTTCGAGCAATAATATTGACAACGGTAGCCGCAATATGGATACGCATAAAGACATGAAAACCATCACGCCCAAAGTGCGACAAGTGGATGTTTTTGGCGGTTTTACGGCTGCCGCAGGGCATAATGTCTATACGGCAAGAGCTTTTCCTAAAAAATATTGGAATAATATAGCCTTCGTAGCCGAGCCAACGGGGCATATTTTACATCAAAATATATTGACCAAAAACGGCACTAATTACAGCGATACTGAGGGGTTCAACCTCATGGCGGGTGCTGATGAATGGTTTTCACCCGTCTTTGCAGAAGTGGGACCTGATGGCGCAGTGTGGGTAGCCGATTGGTATAGCTTCATTATTCAGCACAATCCAAGACCCGAAAGTTTCAAAATGGGAACGGGCAATGCGTATGAAACGGATTTACGCGACTATACACACGGGCGCATTTATCGCATGAGTTATAAAGATGCACCCCCCCCCTATTCGCCGTCCATTTTATCAAAAGACAAGCCGAAAGACTTGATTGCTGCTTTAAAACATACCAATATGTTTTGGCGTAGCCATGCACAAAGGCTATTGGTTGAGCGCGGACAAAAAGATATTGTACCCGATTTATTGGCTTTGATAGCCGATAAATCCCTTGATGAAATAGGCATCAATGCACCCGCTATTCACGCCCTTTGGACATTGCAAGGCTTGAATGCCATAGAAGGGGAGGGGTTAAAAGCGGTTTTGGAAGCCACAAAACATCCTTGCGCAGGGGTTAGAAAAACGGCAGTGCAATTACTACCTAAAAATAGGGATGCTGTAGATTTTATTATAAAAAATAATCTTTTAGAAGATAAAGAGCCGCTTGTGGTGATGAACAGCCTTTTAGCATTAAGCCAAATGCCTTTGACGGAAGAAGCGCAAAGTATTGTTTTACAAAAATTAGAAACATCACAAGACCTCAATGACCGTTGGTTGCCCGATGCTTTTGCCTGTGTTTTAGCCAAAAATGAAGACAAAATGCTGAACAAAGTTTTTGCTCAACAAATCGAAAAAGCGGCTTCAAAAACGACAGCAAATCACAGCGAAGGACATAGTAATCATGGTGCTATGGCGGCGAATACGACTAAAAAACCAGAAGCGGCACTGTCTCCCAATAAGCCCGATTTGGTTATCAGCAATATCAAACTTGAACCCGCTAATCCTACGCCCCGTGAGCGCGTAACGGCTACGATTGAGGTGACAAATCAAGGCGGTGTGGCTGTGCCTAAAGGTACAACAGTGCCATTAGCCATTCGTTTTGCAGGTAAAGGGCAGTTGATTGAGATGGTGAGCGAGACGCATACTGAGGGGGTCAAGGCAGGTGAAACAGTAACAATTACAAAAAGTACGAATGGACCTTGGACGGGTGCTATTGGTTTTGCGGGCGAACAAGTGGGTGATTATACCCTCGTTGTCACGGTTGATAAAGCCAATACCATTGCCGAAGGTAACGATAAAAACAATGTTTTGACTAAAAAAATAATGGTTGCTTTATCGCAAAGTATGTCGGAATATGTGTTAGCCAAAGCGGTGCGGAGTTTAACGTCAAAAGCAACCGTCAATGATGCTATTCGTTTTTTAAGAGAAGGTAGAAAAATGGGTGAGCAAGGCTATTCAGATGTACTAAAAGCGGTGAGTGAAGGGTGGAATTATCGTAGAAAAGTCAGTGTGATGGATATTGATAAAACGGATTTATCCAATATGTTGCTTGCTTCCTCGGGTGTGAATAAAGAGCGATTGACCCGCCTTATGCAGTCATGGGATGTACTGAAAAAACAAGACGAAAACGACCCAAACGTGCAAATAGTCAAAATCAAATCTATCCGCGAAATGCTACAATTTGACGTAAAAAACTTCACAGTGAAAGCGGGCAAAACGGTAGAAATAGTTTTTGAAAACCCCGATGCGATGCAGCATAATATCGTGATAGGCAAGCCAAAATCACTTGAAAAAATAGGCAAAGCGGCAGATAAAATGATAACTGACCCCGAAGGTGCGAATAAAAACTATGTGCCAAATATACCCGAAATATTATTTTCATCGGGTTTGGTTAATCCTGACCAAAACATACGTATGCGGTTTACAGCCCCTACAAAGGCGGGAAATTACCCTTATGTGTGTACCTTTCCGGGGCATTGGCGGATAATGAATGGGGTGATGAAGGTGGAGTGAAATGGTGCCTTTCACCATAAAATTAAAAAGCCTTTGACTATGCATGAGGGCACTGAAAAAGTCCTAAATTTAAAAATTGTAAACTGCAAGCGAAAATATTATTTTAAATATTTTATAATATAAAAATAATATTTCTTATTACCCTAAATATTTTGTCTATTCAGAATATTA
>JAYVKQ010000610.1:0-6113 GCA_043768285.1 Saprospiraceae bacterium
TTTACTCCTCAGTATTTTTTACAGAAAGTGCCACGGAATAGCATTCCGTGGCACTTTCTGTAAAAATACTGAGGGGGGTAAAATCAATATCGAACACCCCAAAACCACGGCTCTTCTGATTTGGTTTTTTCAGCAACGTGTTTTTGTATAAGGCTTTGATAATCAAATTCTTTTATCTTTTTGCCTTTCAATTTCTTGGGTGTATCAAGTTCGGTAGTCAGTTTTTTATAATCAATTTTATCCGCAGTAATTAGCATTGCACCATCATTATAGTCCAGTTCTAAGATTAAACCTGGCAAGCCATGAAAACGCTCGGGTCCCATGGGCAAAGGTATATCTTGGGCAAACCACGCTACGATTTTTTGTTTTTTAACGGTATCTTCGAGGAAGGCTTTCATACAGATATGCCCCGCCACCTCTTTTAGGTCGTTCTGAATTTTCCAATCATAACTATACAAGCTGTCTTCAACAATATAGGTTTTACCCAATATTTCGTAGCCTTCGTATGTCGCCATTTTTTGATAATTGCGCTTTATGAAAAAAGTTTCTTTGCGCCAATTATACGTTTCATTTGAACGCTCGGCTTTTTCTTCCGATTCTTCATATTTGCTTTCATTGAGGTTGAAGTGCATCAGGTAATACTCTTTCCACTCGCTGCGATTGCCCCACATATACATGGATTTTTCGCGCTGCTGTTTGCTCAAATACTCGACAGCCATGAGTTTTTTTGCCCAATTGTGGGTTATCAAATAGCGCACTGTGCCTTCCATATTCTGTTGGCTAAAAGCAAAAATGGGTAAGGATATGATTACAAGAATAATTATTTTTTTCATTATTAAGTTATTGATAATGAGTTATTTATGGTTGAAATACTGAGGGATATATTAACCATAGATGACACTGATGTTACTGATTTTAACTGATTTTTTTTCTAATAAAATCATGTTCTAATCTGTTTAATCAGTGTCATCTGTGGTTAATACATTACCACATATTATTATTTTTCTTCAATTTGCTTTCATGCCCTTTTACATTATATGTCATGCTCAACATAAAATAACGCATCAACGTTTCGGCAGTGCTTTGGGTAACGAAATTTTGCGTACCCGTTTGGACGATATTAGCTCTTTTATTCAATATATCGAAAGCCGCTAAACGCAATTCTACGCGGTTGTCTTTTAACAAAAGTCGGCGGACAGAGGCGTTCCAAATCGGAATTTTTTGGTCAAATGCGAAACGGTCATTTTTGTAAGCATTGTAGGTATAATTGCTTTCAAAAAAGAATTTGTCTATAAAATTCCACTTGATATTACCGTCTAATGAGTTATTCCGAATTTTTTGGTCTTGATTTTTTTGAATAGAATAACTGACATCAGTATTGTTGGCGTTAGCACGCACACCCAATATCAACTTGTCGTTAGCCACATAAGTCAACCCTGCACCAAGGTTGAAGCCAAGGCTTTGGGTTTCATTTTTCACCAAATTGATAAAAGACGGTGCATTGCTAAAATTAACGCCGCCGTTTGCACTCAACGTCAATTTGGTTTTAATAATTGGGAAACTACTCCAAAGATAGCCATTGTGCCGATACCCTCCTACCACATTCTCAGGTTTTGTGATTGTGCGAATACCAATATTGGGCAATTCTTCAATTATTTGGTTATATACGATTTGATTATCAAATAACTCTGTACTCAAGTTAATACCTAAATTGCCAAAACTTGCAGGGTTCCAATAATTAATGTTAAAACCAATATTATGAAAACGCTCTGGTGTTAAATCTGGATTACCTTCTGTGCGGAAAGCGGGATTATTGACATTTGGAATGGGTTGCAAATCGTTGAAACGGGGTTCTCTAATGCCATAACTATAGTTGGCACTGAGGTACATGTTGTTTTTAAATTCTACATTACTTGCAAAATAAGGCAAGAGGTTGTTATATTTTCTATTCAAAGGCGAAGTCAGAAACGGCATATCGCGGTCAATGGCGTAAGAGCCTTTGAGTTGTATCTGCTGTGCCGCTACACCAAAGGTCATATTCTTACCATCATGAGAATAGCGTATGCTCGTGCCTAAACGGTTGTATAAAACACCATTATCATAAAAAACACTCAAATTATCTATGCGCTCGCTGTTTTTTAAGAGGTCTTTCACTTGCCGATTGATAGTATTATCCGTATTGCTATAGTTGAAAAATGTTTCGGAAAACCATTTTTTTGAAATCGCGTCGGTATATAAAAGGCTCGACTTTTTCTGCTTTGTCGCATTGTCTCGAATATTTAGTTGGCGAATTTGCTCTGTAAAAGTTGTGGCTTGAAAGAATTGATTTAGGGTATTCAAATTTTCAGTACCATCGCTTGCATTGTCATTATAGCCAACACTGGCAGCAAAGGAACGCCCTTTTTTCTTGAATAAATGTCTGAAAATCAAGCTGCTCGTCAAGTTGTGTGCGTCTTGTTCATTGTTATTTTGCGTATTCAAATAGCGCGTATTAGCACTCGTATTGAGGTCATTTTTGAAACCTTGCGAAAAGCCCGCTTCATTTGTATTACCCGAAAGACGGGTATTGAGCTTGGCAATTAAGCGGTTGGTCGAATCAATTTCCCATTCGTAACGCGCATTGATGCTGTGGTTGTTCCTAAATTCTATCCTATCCGTCGTATCGCGGTTGAAAAAAGATTTATTTTGTAAAAAACTTTGACGCAACGAAAACTGGTCGAGGTCTAAGGCAGTTTGGTTGTAGGTATAGCTGAGATTAAACTTTTTCTTCTTGTTGTCAAAATTATAATTTGCGCCGCCACCATAGTTTTTAGTGAAACCGCGTCCATCAAAATTGTTGAAAAAAGGCTCATTATTGCTACTGAAATACATAAAATTACCGCCCGAATTGAAACCAAAATCGCCATTATCGTTGCCATTAAAGGTGTTTTGCCCTTTAAATTCACCATAATCTTCCCAATTCACGCCCGTTTGGTTGATATTATTGGCAAAGCCAATGACTGAAAATTGCTCTTTTTTATTGAAGCGATTGTAATTACCGCGACTTGCCCAACGCTCTTCTGTACCGATGGCTGCTGTTATTTTGCCAAACGCGCCTTTTTTATATTCCTCTTTGAGTTCGAGGTTCATGGCTTTGTCTTTTTTGCCATCGTCAATACCTGTGAGTTTAGATTGCTCCGATTTTTCGTTAAAAACCTGTACTTTGGATATGGTTTGAGCATCCAAATTTTTAGTAGCGGCTTTGGGGTCGTCACTGAAAAAAGTTTTGCCGTCCACATACACTTTTTTCACGTCTTTGCCCTGTGCTTTGATATTGCCATCAGCGTCCACTTCAATGCCCGGCAAACGGCGCAGCAAATCCTCAACAGTAGAACCTGGCGGTACTTTGAAAGACGACGCATTATATTCAATGGTATCGCCCCGAATACTGAGGGGGGCTTTGGCGGTTCTAATCACGACCTCCATGAGTTCTTTTGTTATAGGCTTCATTTTCAATGCCCCCAAATCATTGATAGCATTTGCCGAAGGCTCAATGTTCTGTTGGAATGGAATAAAGCCAACAAAAGAAATTTTGAATAAATAGGCTTGATTTTTAACATTTTTGAACTCAAAAGTCCCTTTCTCGTCCCCTCGCGTAAAGTTGAGCAAAGCGGAATCTTTAGGGTTTAGTAGCATAATAGTTGCAAAAGGTTGTTCAACGCCAAGTGTATCTTGAACCAGACCTTTGATAGACACTTTGGAAGGATTTTGAGCAAAAAGTGTAATACCACACAAGAGGAGGAGCGTTGGTAATAGGTGTTTTTTCATGGCTAAAGTTGCTTAGTGATGTAGGAAATTTTAATGAAATGTTAAGTGACATTTTAATGACAATATAACGCACGCTAAGTTGCAAGTATTATGAAATTTATTAAAATTTTATTCAACAAAAATGAATATGCTCCTTATTTAACTGTAAAGAGCATTTTTTTTTATAAAAATTTGGTAATTTCAGTTAAAAAAACTAATTTTGCGGGCATTTTTGCAAAAAAAATACTTTTTATTAACTAATTTTTTAAATTAAATACTTCCGACTCATGCGTCATTACGAAGTTACCTTCATCGTGGATCCCGTTCTGTCGAACGATGAAGTAAATGCGACAGTAAATAAATACACCGAAATGCTTACGCAAGCAGGCTACTCGATTATCAACAACGAAAATCTGGGTTTACGCGAAATGGCATACGAAATTAAAAAACGTCACAGTGGTCATTATTACAGTGTAGAGTATTCTGGCAACGACGGTTCTATCATCACCAAAATGGAGCTAACACTTCGCCGTGATGAGAAAATCTTGCGCTTTTTGACCGTATCCCTTGACAAATTTGGTGTTCAATACAACCAAGACAAGCGCGACGGCAAAATTGGTAAAAAGAACCGCGAAGCGATCATCGCTAAAAAGAAGGCGGACGACGTAGAAGAAGAATTGGTGGAAGCCTAATCTTCTCTTGCTAATGATGAACGATATATGTTGAATAAAGATTATTTTAGTCTATTTATTCTTCATCTACTCTAATCATTCTGATTAAACTCTATTTAAAAATTTTCTTAAAAAATTAAAAATGGCTACGAGTAAAGACGATATTAAGTTTTTGAGTAACCCGAACATCGGGAACCAAAGAAAAAAATATTGCCGTTTTAAAAAATTCGGCATCAAGCATATTGATTACAAAGATCCTGACTTCTTGCTTCAATTCATCAACGAGCAAGGTAAATTGTTGCCACGTCGCATCACGGGTAACTCTTTAAAATACCAACGCAAAGTGGCTACTGCCGTCAAACGCGCGCGTCACTTAGGTATGTTGCCATATTTGGCCGACTTGATGAAATAATTAGACGTGGACTATATTTGTCCATATCCATTTTAAAAAAATTCAATTATTAAAAATTATCATGGAAATCATATTGTTGCACGATTTAGAAAAAGTTGGGGATAAATATCAAACCGTCAAGGTAAAGGATGGGTATGGTAACAACTTTTTAATCCCGCAAGGCAAGGCTGTTGTTGCCAATGATAGCAACCGCCGCAAATATGCCTCAATTATCCGCGCTTTGGATAAAAGAGAAGAAGCTCGTTTGGGCGAATATAAGGGTATTGCCAGCCAATTGGAAGGTAAAACGGTTACTATCACTGCCAAAGCAGGTAACTCTGGTAAACTATTCGGTTCAGTAGATGCTATCCAAATCGCTGCCGCTATCAAGGCGCAATTGGGTGTTGATATCGAGCGCAAAAAAGTAGTATGCGAGCCTTTGAAAGAATTAGGTACGCATATCGCTGCCGTTGTTCTACACCGCGAAGTATCTGCGCAAGTGACTGTTGAAATCACTGCAGCTGATGCTGTTGCAGCATAAGCATATTATTCTTACGACAGTAATAATATCAAACCAATCCCGAGCTTTCTTTGTTGAAAGTTCGGGATTTTTTGTAGTACCCCCCCTCAGTATTTTCAAGAAAAAAAATACCTGATTATGGCTAAAAAAACGTCAAAAGCTCCCGACCCCAAAGCCGAAGTGCTGAAATTGCTTACACCAGAGCAAAAAGATAAACTATTGCTAAAACTATTTCGGAAAGACCCTATGCTGGTCGAAAAACTTGCCTATGAGTTTTTTGAAGATAAGCACGATTTGGAAAACCGCCGTCAAAAGATACGCCAAATGATAGATTTGTACATCTCAAAAGCCTATATCACATGGGATACACCTGGCGATTTGATGATGGAAATGCGCAGCATCAACGGGCGTATAACTGAACACGTCAAAATTACAAAAGATAAATATGGCGAGGTCGAATTAAGTATTATGATGCTCAATACCGCATTCGAGCGTTTTTGGTCTATGCTCCATGCTAAAAAGAGCCGTGCAGATACATTTAGTGACTATGCCTTGAAACGTACTCAAAATGTATTGAAACTGTTAAACAAACTCCATGAAGACCATTATTTGGATTTTAGAGACAATATCAATACGCTTTTGAATTATATTCACGAATATCCGATAACCTCAAAAGATGCGAAGGCATTTGATATACCGAAGGTGTTTGAGTGGTAATGTGCAACGGAACGCTGTGCCGTTGGCA
>JAYVKQ010000611.1:0-2619 GCA_043768285.1 Saprospiraceae bacterium
ATCTAGAAGCCTAATAATCAATAACTTAGTTTACTCTAAGGCTACTCAAGAAAAAAAATAATTAATTGATTATCAATTAGTTATATCGCAATCAGTTCATATTTTAATTGATGTATAGTGTTATGTTCGACTTAATCTTAACAAGGCACAACTTCTATTTACCCCCTCAGTCACGCAGAGCATGTTGGCGCGATACCCGCGCATATTTTTAACCTATTTTGCCTGTTTCACATTAAAAAAACAATTATTTGACCAACATACAATTAAGAATTATCTTTGTGGCTACGAATTAAAACTTATAACAACTACTGAACATAACACCGCATACTATTAATGGAACTACCAAAATTTACGATTAAAGGCATAAAAGCCAATAGCTATTTTTTTACACTCCTAATTCTTTTCCCTCTACAATTTATAACAGCGCAGGTCAATTATACGGCTAATGACAAAGTCAATCCCTATAATGGTGCTTTTCGCGCAGGTGTGAACTTCGATCAGTATCGCGGGTTCACGGATGAAGACTTGGGTCTTTTGGCGGCTGGTGATGCCGAGCGCGGTGTGGCAGGTGCGGGCATAAAAGCCGTGCGTCCTGGCTTTTTTGAAGATTATGCGGAGCTATTTGGGTACGAATCGCGGGTCAGTACCTTCAAATATTACGAGACCTTAGGGCTGAAAGACAATACCATGATTGTCGGTTTTCCATCCGATGCACACCGTGAAGATGTACAATATTGCGCAGGGTATCGCTCTACAGTTTTCAAAAATATGTACACGCCTATATGGGATGGCGGCAAAAATGGAACGCCCGTAAATGACACAAATTACTATGCTTTATACATATGGAAAACTGTTAATTTATATAAAAATCACATCAAATTTTGGGAAGTCTGGAATGAGCCAGGTTATGATTTTACAGGTGGTAAAGGTTGGTTGCCCAAAGGTGCGCCTGGTAGTTGGTGGGAGAACAATCCGCAGCCTTGCGAGTACAAATTGCGCGCACCCATATTCACTTATAATCGCCTATTGCGCATCACGTATGAAGTTGCCAAATCCATTGACCCCGATGCCTATGTCGTTACGTCTGGCTTGGGTTTTCCGAGTTTTTTAGATGCCCTTTTACGGAATACCGACAACCCCGACGGTGGCAGAGTGACCCCTCAGTATCCGCTCAAAGGAGGAGCCTATTTTGATGGCATTGGCTACCATGCTTATCCGCATTTTGACGATGCTTTGCGACAATATAATGACACCAAATTGGATTGGGATTACTATCGTCATTCAGATGCAGCCGCGCTTGACCCTGGGCGTGTTAAAAATATGTTTCAAGATGTTTTGAAAAACTACGGCTACAATGGCACTACCTATCCAAATAAAATTTGGCTTATAACAGAAGCTAATTTGCCCCGCAAAGAGTTTGGGCAATTCATCGGCACGAGCGAGGCACAGAAGAATTTTATGCCAAAAGCCTATATAAATTGCGTGAAAAACAACCTTTTGCAGTTCCACGTCTTCAAAATTGCCGAAGAAACAGATTTTGAAAAAGCGACTTACGAATTTGATGTCATGGGTTTGTATAAAAAACTGCATTACAGCAATAAGACCCGACCCGATATGACTGACCAAGGCATATCCTACAAAACAACCAGCGACATTTTATTTGGCTTACAATATGATGCCACAAAAACCCAAAATATGGCTTTGCCAACGGGCGCAGATGGGGCAGCTTTTAAAGAGGCAAACGGCATTTACACTTATGTACTTTGGGCAAAAACAACTAAGGACAAAAGCGAAGTGGCTTCAGCAAACTATACTTTTCCAAGCAATTTTAACCTAAAAACATTGGTTAGAAGGGATTGGGATTTTGCAAAAACCAAGACCCAAACGCCTGTAATAGGTACTACTTTTGCACTCAACGCAACACCTATTTTTTTAACAGAAACCTTGATAGGCACTGTCGAAATCGAAGTATGTAATACAAGTGTCATGCTTGAAGATAAATCCACTTCGGCTACCCGTACATGGTCAATTGACATAGGCACAAGTGCAAATATAACACGCACAGAAAAGCAAATTACAGTCAATTTTGTTGGAAAAGGCATATATACAGCGCAATTAACCGCTTTTGATGCCAACGGAACTATTATCGGCAAACAGAATTTTACAATAAAAATTAATGAAAAACCAGTTGCTGGTTTTACCCATGAATTAGAACAACCTTTTATTAAATTAAAAAATAAATCATCGGTAAATGCTACGGATTTGAAGTGGACATTTTCGGATAACACCACTTCTATCCTACCCGATTTGACAAAATTGTTCTATAGGTCAGGCAACCAAATCGTCACCTTGACAGCAAAAAACGTTTGCGGCGAATCGTCTAAATCATTGACTATCCATATAAAAACGCCATCCGCACCCGTCGGTAAAACTGCAAATGACCAGACCCCTCAGTATCAAGACGCTTTTCGAGCAGGTGTAAATATGCGCTTTACGCAAGGCTGGACGGACGAGCAAATGGGCGATATTGCAGCGGGCAATAAAGACATCAACGTAGAAGGCGTTGGCGCAAAAAGCCTTAGAACAAGTCTGCCCGAATATTTCACCAAATTTTGGGGA
>JAYVKQ010000612.1:0-6082 GCA_043768285.1 Saprospiraceae bacterium
CCCTGTATTTTCAATAAAAGGCAACAAATCAATAGGCATTCCTTTTGGACTTAGTAATGTATAAGGGTTCTTTGTTTCTTTAAAACCTTCTTTTTTGATTAACTGTTGTCTGATTGCCTTGAAAACTGAATCTTCATCGGATGCGGCAATCCAATCTATATCTTTTGTAATCCGTAATGATTTTTCTGGCAAAAACCACACATCACGCGCCCTTGCCCCAATGAGGTAAAAAGCAACATCCGCAGCATCGAAAGCCTGTTTCAAAGCCGCGAAAAGAGACGGTAGTTCATCATCTTCGAAGTATTTAAAAGAAAATTTTGACATGGCTTTCATAGATTTTTTGAGCCACTTCAAAATTTCGGGCATCCCCACTATTTATTAGGTCGGCATATGTAAAAATTGGATGCGTAAAAAGTCCATCTTGTTTTTCTGTGTCCCCTTGCCCAATAGGAGAATTAAACATTATTGGAGCTGAATTTCTAATAAGTTTAATGTCTATAAATGGCAAATAAATATAAATATTCCCTTTGGGGTCGGGTTTAAAACGATAATTGCGCATCAATTCATCTTTTGATTCAGTAGAATAAAGCGTAAAAATGGCAGGTCGAATAAAATTAGTTTGAAAATAAGCGGCAGCCTCACCACCCCAACAGGTATTATTACTGAGGGATAAATCTTTCCAATTACGTTCAGCTTCGGGGTTCAAAAAACTAAATTTTCCGTAAAAAAGAGAAGGTTTTATTCTTGTTTCATACGCATCAGCCCATTTTTCAAATAGCCTTTTTTTGTCAGTTAAGGCAATTTGTTTATCTGTCAATTGTCGTATAAACCCTTGTTGTTTCAGACTTTCATTTGTTTTTGTTATCGTATCAAGGCTCACATTGGCTAAATTAGCAATCTTTCGGTAGGGTAGTTGTAATATAGACTCATCACACAAATATTGAAATACAAGACCCATACCCGTTTTGGTAAAAGCCTTATCTTTCAATACTTCTTGATTAACGGTTCTTTTTTTGCCCTCAATAGCAATAGTTATATTAGGTGGGTAAAAAATGAAGGCATTTCCTGCCGTATCAAGATAACTTATACCTTCTTCTTTTAGTTTCTCTTTGATGGTATCGGATAAAATATTGGCTATCAGTATAAAGTCACCATAGTCTGATTTTTGTTGTAAAATTTTGCCCAGTTGATGCATTCTGAAGTCCCCTTTTACTTCGGCAGCAAGGCGTTTATTTTGCAGAGTCAGAAAACCATCAATGTGTATCTTCTGATTATTTTTATTTTCGGCAGTTTCCCATTCAATAGCCATAGGGAATTGTGTCGTCAAAGCATCTAATGCTTTATCTACAATTTGCCTTTCTAATATAATTGGATTTTGCATATTTTTTTTATTTTTACAGGAACGCGAACATGCAAAATTAACATACAATATTTAAAAAGCCAATTTTATTAATATTTTTCGATGAAAAAAATTAATGAACTGGGTAATTGGAACAAAGGTGGGGGAATTTGAAAGATATTGTGATTTAGAATTTGCATACGGGATTACTCGTATTTTGATTTTAAGAAAAAGTATTATATTTGACGTTGAAAGTAAAACATAAGGCACTAATGAACCCCATCAACTTAAAAAAGTATCTTAAAAGTACCTAAAAACAAACGAAAAATGAGTAATTCTGAAATTCAAAATAAAGTAAAAGCAAGAACCCATTTATCTAATCAAATAGAAGAATACCTAAACAATGGTTTGACATATTCTGATTTTTGGTCGTCAAAAGCGGGTATTTGTTTAGTCGGTGTATATGGAATATTCGATAGTCTAAAATATGCTATTGCAGAGCAAAATCAATTATATATAGACCAACGGTTTCATTATCTATTTGGAGAGTATGACGGTGACGGTAAGGGTAATAATTATATGAAAATTCTGCAATTAGGTTGTACTACCTTTGAAGATGTCAAAGAATGGCATATATCGTATTTTAAATTGGGTGAATTAGAAGGGAAAAAATATAAAGAAAACCCTCAAGCGTACAAATTTGAATTTTTAAAATATGAAATAGATACCTCTCCCTCAGTATCAAAGGAAAATAGTAACGAAGTGGTTAATCCAGAAGATATTGAACTATCAAAAAAAGTAAGTCCTAAAGCAAGGGTAATGTATTACAAGTCATTAGAAAAAGAAGGTCTTTGGGAAATGCCAAAAGTTAATAAAAACTTAACATTAAAAAATTTAGGTATTAAACACGGACACGGCACAGATGGGAGCCATTTTAGGAAAGAATTTTCAAACATGAATGAAGATATTATGAGAAATTTGAAAAAGGAACATAAAAACCAAGCTATTGAACTACTTGAAAAACTCTATGATAATTCAAAGGACGATAGGGCAAAACAAGCAATTGACTATGCAAAAAAGCTGTAATACTCAAAAGGACAAAATGAGGGACAAAAGGACAAAATAAGGGACAAAAGGACAAAATGAGGGATAAATAGCTAAATGAAAAGACTTCACCTTTGTATCGAAATAGAAAAAACATTTTTTTTATTTAAAATTTTGATACATGATAGGTCAATTTACCGTAGTAACACCCCCACAATTAGAAGGAAATATTAATGAACTTTTAGTTAAGAAAGCTGTACAGCCAATCGTGCTTACCGCTAAGGAAAACTTGGAGGAACTTACTATTCTTAAAGATTTAAAACCCACAAAAAACAAAGAGAGGAAGCATCCTAAAAAAAAGAACTTAGATGCAAGTGAAAAGACTGAACCTGTGAGTGGTAGAAATACCATCATTGTTTTAGTCTTAGTTGATACATCTCTACAAAATAAAACTGTCTCCAATTGGCGGAAATATATCGAGAAAGGAGCTGATTATTTAAAGGATATAATCTTTTTGATAGAGACTATTAAATTAATATCCGAAACGATGTTTTGACTTACTGGCACATATAACGTGCCTGCGGCGTGTCATTTTTTTTGCAAAGAATATTGAAATTTGCTATGGACTATATTCGTGCTCTCGATATAAAATGACAAACATAGCAAGTAACCCTTCAGTATTTTCAATAATATTTCTCTAACAATATATATGTAAATATATTATTTTTTTATAAATCTCAGATAATCACAATTATTTAGGCGAAAAATTTGCACATAGAAACTAAAATTACGTTATATTTGTTAAAATTTTACGGTAAAGAAGAAAAATGGTCAATAATATATCATATCAGAATAGCCCTTATTCGGGTTCGCTATGGGTCATTAATCTATGGATAGCCAATGGCGTTTCTTTTATGATGCAGGTTAGACGTTTCATAAAATATTTTTTCGGTATAGTCGGTTTGACAATAGCTATGATATGTGTTTTACCTATAATCCCTATATTTTGGCTCTTTTTAGTATATATTAATTCAAAAACACGCAAGTTTAATTATAAATATCTCGACTTTATTATTTCTAATGAAACAGATTATAAGGTGACAAAAGCCCTTCAAGTTAAGGTAAAATCTATTATTGCTAACTACAATAATATGGGTAACACTCTAAGTCGCATTTGGATATTTAAAGGAATGGGAAAACAATTTTTAATTCTCAGCAATTCCTTTCAAAATTTATCGAATAAAATAGATAAAACGTTTTGGGAATATGACAATATACCGAAAGAGAGTAACGAATTTCATTTGATTTCAGAAAAAACGCTTTGGGAAAAAAGAACAAATGCTTACGAATATTGGATTTAGATGTTTGACAAAAATTCTGCCTACGCATTTACATATCTAACAAATCATAAAGAAAAAAGGGGTGAGTATGAGATTGTCAATCACATACTCACTTTTACGTGTCGGTATAATCATCAATATATTGTCAATGTTGAGGAATATACCCACGCAGTTTTTGTCGTCAAGTTTCATCTGAAAAGCCATAGTTTATCAAAAAACAAATACAATTTAACAACGGGATTTAATGATATGGGTAGAGTAGTGGCTACATGCTTGACTATCATGGTTTGGTTTTTAAGAGATAAAAATCCAAAAGCATCATTTGGATTTATTGGCGCACATTCTATAAATGAAGTAGGAACAAGTAAACGATTTAAAATATACACCCTCTTAATGGCGAATATCTTCACGCCAATGAAATTTGTACACTATGAATTTCAGAAGGAAAATGCCTATTTGCTTTTGAATAGAGAACAGTTCAATAATTCAACGGAATTAGAAAATGGACTTTCTAAAATAACCCAAATGTTCCATGACCTTTATGAAATATAGAACGTAAGGATTTATGAAACGAACATGACGCTCAATTAGCACCCCCTCAGTATTTGTACAATTTAAAACCCTTAACCCAACCTTTCCCCCTACATTCATCGTCTATACCCTCGAAGTCAATTGACACACTGATATTTCCATACATTTCAAAAAAAATAGAATATGAAAAAAAGTAATGTCTCAATCCTCGCTATGGCTTTATCCCTTATGGCTCTATTAACAAACGGCTGTTTGAAGGATAAATGCACCAACTCAATGACCTTTACCAAATGGACACCCATATACGTTAGTGATGCCGATATGCGGGCTAACCCGACCATGCAGGCGGCGCGTCCGCTTAAAAACCCGGGCAAAATTTATTTTTATAATGACTATATGCTCATTAATGAGGAGCGCGAAGGGGTACATATTATCTTGAATAGTAATGTACAATCGCCTCAAAATATAGGCTTTTTGGCAATAAAAGGCAATGTGGATATTGCTGTAAAGGGCGATATGCTCTATGCGGATGCTTATACGGATTTGTTGGCTATTGACATCAGCAATATACTTCAACCCCGTGTAGCGAAGCGCGTACAGGATGTGTATGTAGGCAAATTTTGGCGCGATCCGACACTTGGCTGGCTCGTAGGCTACAACCAAGAGCGCGTGACCGAAGATTTTGATTGCACTGACCCACGTCTTAGTAATGGGGGCTTTTTTGTCATGGAAGATAGAAGTGTGTTTTCTGCAAACTCTTCTTTCCCAAGTGGCGCAACAAAATCTTCTGGCGCAGCACCTTCTAATGCAGGAACAGGTGGCTCAATGGCGCGTTTTACGCTCTATAACGACTATCTCTATTGCATCAATCAAGCGCAAGTGCAGATTTATAATATCAAACAGTTGAGCAATCCGCAATTGGCGAATACCATCACAGTGGCGTGGAATATCGAAACCCTGTTCCCATTCAAGACCAATTTGTTTATCGGTTCTACGACAGGTATGTTTATTTATGACTTGACCAACCCGACTACGCCCACGCAATTGAGCGTATTCACCCACGGACGCGCTTGCGACCCTGTGGTGGTGGAAGGCAATCGTGCATATGTCACTTTACGGAGTGGTACGGCGTGCAACAATGCGTCTAATCAACTCGATATAGTGGATATTAGCAATCTCCGCGCTCCTAAGTTGCTGAGTACCTATCCGATGAAAAACCCGCGCGGATTGAGTGTGATGGATAATACGCTTTACCTCTGCGACGATGGTTTCAAAATCTACGATGTGATCACACACGATGGCGTGGACAAAAAACAAAAAGCGCATATCCAAAACTTTGACACTTTTGATGTCATTGCTTTTTATAAAACAGATAAGCAAAAAGTAGCGATGGTGATTGGTAAAGATGGTTTTTATCAATACGATGTCTCGAACCCTGCGCAACCGAAGGAGTTGAGCAAAATACCTGTGGTGAAATAAATTTAGTTATCTGTCATTGCGAGTGTAGCGAATCAATCTGTTATGCTTATCCGAAAATTTTATAAATAAGATACTCTAAATGTTCTAACAGATTGCTTCGCTTCGCTCGCAATGACACATTTTTTATAAATACGCATAATGTCTAAGTATATTAATAAAATAGCATAACATGAACAAAAAAATAGAAATTTTCGTTATTTTTCTCACTTTTTTAATAAGTTGCAAGCACAATATGCCTATTGCAACAGATATATACACACCCGAATGGGAAACCTGTTTTGAGAAAGTAAATTTTCCAAATAGCATAAAAGGTACTTATTTCATTGAAGGAGATTTAGATGGAAAACAC
>JAYVKQ010000613.1:0-3582 GCA_043768285.1 Saprospiraceae bacterium
TTAACATATGAGAAGCGGGTCTTTTTTGTTTCGCAACTCAAAGTTCCGCTTTCTTGTATGTTTCTCATAATTACCTTAAAAAATAGTAGGGTACAGTAAGCCTATTCAAAAACCCAACTGGTGGTTTAATATCAGTAAAAAAGAGCGCAACTTACGAGAAAAAATAATACCTGAATTTATTCGCAAAGAGCAAGTAGAAGAACTGATTTCTAATAAAAGAACTGATATTCAATTAGTAGGGTTCTCTGGAACGTCTATACAAAGAGACGAAGAATATAATCATCCAAAAGAGGGATTAACAATAGAATTAATACCTTTTGGTTATAAACTTAAAGGGGATAAATTGCCAGAGCCAGAGAATGTTGTCAAGATACTACATCATTCACCTCGACTTTTGCAAAAAAGTTTTGATGCGCCCTTCAATATACTTGAAGAAGATTTAGCACTTGATTGGAATGGTTATGTAGCTGAAGAAGATTGGGAGTTGTATCCTTTCTTAGCTTACTATCATTCTTCAAATTTTGATTTGATGTTATGGCATAAGCACGTTCCGATACCTACAATGACCCTCCATCCTGCAATAGCCAACTTTGTAGATACATTTATCCAAGAAAGAAGTATTGAATTTGTTAATAACGGATATAAAGTTGCTCAATGGGTACACTGGGCAGACGGAATTTCTGATAGAGGAAGCCTTGATATAGGTGTACCACAAGGTCAATATATCGAGATAAACACGAGGTTTTTAAATACTTTTTTAGAGCGCAAGGGGTTAAAAATCGGTTATTTATTACATCAAAAATATTCATGGATAGAGCAATTTAAAGATGAAGTTGAAACAGTCAAAAAGGTTGATTTACTTATTTAACATCAATAGATAGACTTGCAAAACCCTTGTAAAACCCTTAAATACAGGGGTAAAACAACAATATACCACAGAGCGTCACAGAAAGTACCGAACTTTGTAGCTGTAAAAATATATTTTTAAACGCTACAAATTTTTATTAAACTAATTGAAGCACAAGATTTGCTCAATCTCAAAACGACCAATATTAATGTCCGTATTTCACCCATGCTGAAAATGCAGCTTATTGAGCGTGGCTCAAAAATGGGGGTTAATTTATCCGACTACATTGGCTTTGTCCTCACCAAAGATATGAGTGGACAAAACGACCCCAAGCTATCTGACGACTATAAAGACCTGATGCAAAAAGCCAAACGCCTTCAAACGGATTTAGCACGGTATCAAACTATTGTAGAGCCTTACAAAGATTGGCTCAATAAGGATTTTACAGTCAATGGACAGAAAAAACGATTTGAACACCCCGCAGAATTATTAGAGTATTTTGCTACAAACTTCAAAATTAAACCATAATGGAAATAACACAAATTCATATCCCCGACATCCCAGCTTTTAAGTCTATTTTTAAGGCTGATGTTTCTTCAAGCGTATGGCAATCCATAACCGATTTTTTTGACAAATATTGGGCTTGGATAGTAGGCTTAATCATAGTAGGTATTGTCCTCAATGCTGTTTTCTCCAAATCAAAAAAAGAAGAAGACCCAACACCACAAGACAACTAATTTCTTAATCTATAAAACACGTTCCATCCAACATGAACGATAAAAAATTCCACATCACGTTAGAGATTTTACGCTCTATTACTGTCCGCTATATAGCCTTGACGGTTTGTATTATCATCATTATGTTTTTTATTCGGAAATGGTTTATACCCGATAAAAAAGATGTAAAAACTACGATAGAATCTCTCAATAAATTAAAACCTTAACAAAAAATGCTCTCTGATAGTAGTTCAGAGAGCATTTTTTGCTTAAATATGGGTTGGTTTTGGATAATAATTTGCATCGAAAAATTAGATTTGTGCTACCCCGGGTGCTACCTATCAAAAATAAAAAAGCCGATAGCTATGTATAAAACATTGACTATCAGCTTTTTAATTTTGTGGGAGTTGACGGGTTCGAACCGCCGACCCTCTGCTTGTAAGGCAGATGCTCTGAACCAGCTGAGCTAAACTCCCTTTTGCGATTTGCGGTGCAAAGATAAAGCCATTTAGCAGAATAGCAAACCTTTTTTAGAAAAAATAAAGAAAATTTTTAACCCCTCAGTATTTGTATGCTTTTTTGAAAAAAAATACGTTTATTTGTAGTTCTGAAATATGAGCATTAAACGTATTCATTCTATGCAGCCATTGCCGCCGATATTAAATCCTGATGACCCGTTGCGTCCTTATACGCCGCCGCCTAAGCCTAAACCGCAGTATAGGGGTAAGATTTGGCGTTTGGTCAAAATTAGTAGCTTGGTGTTTTTGTCTTTCCTATCCGTTTTGGTTATTGCCGCAGGATTGATGGAGGATAAAATTGGCGAAATGGTGGTTAAGGAAGTGAATAAACAGTTGAAAACTAAACTGATTGTCAAGGAGTTTCATTTATCTATCATTTATAATTTGCCCAAAGCGGCAGCGGTCATGGAAGATGTGACACTGCAAGATGCTTTGGGGGGCAACCTCGTGAAGGCAAAATATCTCGCTCTGCAGTTCAGCCTGTTTAGCCTTTTTAAAGACAATATCACCATTAATTCGGTTGTCCTGCGCGATGCAACGGTGCTTATTAAAACTGATGCCAATGGCAAGGCGAACTATGATATATTGAAACCCTCAAAAACGAATGAGCCTAATAAAGTGTCCCTTTCGATTGAAAAAGCACGTTTACAAAATATCAAGTTTGTCTATATTGATGCGCCCTCTATTCAAAAAGCGGATGTCTATATCAAAAATGCCTTGGTGTCGGGCAAATTTGGGTCAAAGCAGTTCACTATCAATAGTGTGGCAGATTTGAATATCAACCACTTTACGGATAGGCAGCAACAGTTCTTGGTCAATAAACCCGTCCATTATGACGCGCGGATTGCCGTAGATTTGGTCAAAAATATTTATCAATTTGACAATCTGAGTTTAAATATTGCGTCTAATCCTTTGTCGCTCAAAGGCTTGATACAGCCTGTGCCGCATAAAGGAACTTTTTTAAATATTATTGCCCAAAATAAAGAAGGCAGCTTGTCGAACTTGCTACAATTGCTACCCCCTCAGTATTCTGCCTATTTCAAAGACTTTGAATCGAGTGGCAATTTGGCGTTCAAAACCACCATAAAAGGTTTGGTGAGCAAAACGCAAAATCCTGATATACAAGCAGATATACAATTTAACAATGGGCGTATTGCCTCCCCCAAAATAAAACAGCCTTTTGAAAAAGTGTCTTTTAAGGCGCATTTTGACAGTAAAAAATCCGCGTTTGACATTCAAGATTGCAAGGGCATTTTTGGTGGCAACCCTTTGACCATGCAGTTACAAATGGTCAATCTGCGCGACCCCTCAGTTAATTTTGCCGCCAATGGTGCTGTGCCTTTGAGTATGGCGTTTGGCTTGCTCAACAATCCTAAAATTACCGAAGGCAAGGGCATGGTGCAGTTCAATAATTTGAAAGTCGTGGGTCGGGCGAAGGATATGACGAGCCTTAATGCGTTCAGCCAAGTGCAGGCTTCGGGCAATCTGAATTTGGATAAGG
>JAYVKQ010000614.1:0-13352 GCA_043768285.1 Saprospiraceae bacterium
AAAGTCCAAAATAACAAATTGTGATAATTTCAATCCAAATAATATTCTGAATAGACAAAATATTTAGGGTAATAAGAAATATTGTTTTTTATATTATAAAATATTTAAAATAATATTTTTGCTTGCAGTTTACAATTTTAAAATTTTGGACTTTTTCAGTGCCCTCATGCGCGGTAAAGGCTTTTTTATTACTAACGTCAAAAACAAAACATACCTATCGAAAAACAAAAATATTAAAGCAAATAGTATCTCTTGAAACCAAGGGGGCAATAAAGCATCAGATATGCCGTTTTTCCAATATGATTTAAACATATATGTCAAGTTTCTAAGTAAAAAAAATCTCGCATGACACATTGATTACACGTTATTTTTTATTGCTCACTTTTAAACTCTTAAATAATCATGCGAAAATTAGCTTTTTTTGCCTTGCTCGCCTTTGCAGCGTGTACAAAAGACGATACGGAAATTCCAATTGTCGAAACCGAAAAAACGACAACTACAACGACAACCACTTCGTCCAGTACGACTACCTCCTCCAATACAAATACAGGCACTACCACTACTTCTTTTTTTTCAGCCGAAACGGGCAATTTTCAGAACGATATGCTGGCATATGTCAATGCTTTGCGCACGAAAGGCTGCAAATGCAGTGGCGTGCAAATGCCTACCGTTCCAGCTTTAAAATGGCATAAAAGTTTAGAAACAGCTGCCTTACGCCATGCCAATGATATGAACGGTTCAAAAATATTTAGTCACACGGGGAGCGATGGTAGCTCAATGTCGCAGCGCATTACGCAGGCGGGCTACAATTGGTCGTATGCGAGTGAAAATATTGCGGCGGGCTACACGTCTCTTACGGCGGTCATCAATGGCTGGGTGAGTAGCGATGGGCATTGCAAAAATATGATGAGCGCGAGCATTACCGAACTCGGTGCTGCCAAAGTTGGGATTTATTGGGTGCAAAATTTTGGGAAGCCGCGATAGGGAATGATGAATTATAAATTATAAATCATTAGTGTTCAAAAGATTTTGTATTAAAAATAAAGTATTGATTTTCAATAATTTACAATGCTTCTCGACAAAGGTTTAGTAAACGGAAAATAATTTTTTTTTCAAAAAAAAATTATTTTCCGTTTACTAAACCTACGCACGAAACATTTTTAGTCAATTTACCAAAATCCTTTGAACACTAATGATTATGAATGATGAATGGTTTCGGAAAGGGTATTTTATTTTTCACGAAAAATAAAATACCCTTTCGTATTTATAACTATACCCATTATTCTCAGTTTTTTTCTACATTGCTGCCATTTTCCATTGTCAATTATCCATTTATATGAACTATTACAGCTACGAACTTACCCCCCCTCAGTATTCGGCAGAAAAAATTGAGGTTTTGACTGCACTTTTGAGCGCATTGCCTTTCGATGTTTTTGAAGAAACTGAAAAAGGATTGAAAGCCTATATTGCGGAGAAAGATGTTACATCAGATATTGATATTCAATTAGACGAGTGGGGTAGGGAACAAGGTTTTCAATACGAGAAAGTATTTATCCCTTATCAAAATTGGAATGCCGTATGGGAAAGCAATTTTGAGCCTATTCAGGTAGATGATTTTGTGGCGGTGCGTGCCGATTTTCATCCAAATACTGAGGGGGTACAATTTGACCTCGTTATCAATCCACAAATGGCATTCGGGACGGGGCATCACGAGACGACCTACATGATGATGCAAATGATGAAACACATTGATTTTGAGGGCAAAAAGGTCTTGGATTATGGCTGTGGCACGGGCATATTGGCTATTTTGGCTTCAAAATTGAAAGCTAAAAACATTGAAGCGGTTGATATTGAACTGCCTTCTTACGAGAATACTATCGAGAATGCGACCATCAATGACGTTCACAATATTAAACCCTTTCATGGTGATTTATACGCCATTCAAAGCCACGATTTTGATGTGGTATTAGCAAATATTAACCGCAATATCATCATGCAATCCCTCTCCGATTTAAAAAAAATGCTGAATACTGAGGGGGTAATGCTCATATCAGGTTTTCTGAATGTAGATGAAAAAGTGATAAAACAAGCCGCCCGTAATAAGCGTTTTAAGGTAGAAAAAATATTGCGCAACGGCAATTGGTTGTGCATGATGCTTAGAAAATAGAATACGCTTTTTGGCGTTTATAGTGATAGATAAAAAACTCAAAACCATTCAAGATGATAAAGCAAATTATACTTTCCTTTTTGGCTTGTGTATTGTTCGCCATGAGCGGTCAAGCGCGTCCTCAGAATACCCAAAACCCAGAAGAATTTTTGAAACAAATAGGCGATTTCGTCAATCAAAGCAAACGCGCTGATGTGGACAAAACGTACAAAGAGTTTGTCCTTCGTTTTCGAGGGTTTTCAGAAAAAGAATCGCAACGTGTCATGAATACATGCAACACGATGACAACCTTAAAAATGAGTGCTATTCCATATTTTACGGATTATTTGGAGAGTATAGTCAAGATAGAAGGCGCGGTTAAAGAAGGCGGGCATTTTGACCAATGGCACGATGTGTTGGATGGTATGATGAAAGGCATTGAAAACCGCCGCTTCGAGCCTGTTAAGTATTTCCTTAGTTTCTCCAAAAACTTTTTTGCAATGGGAACACTTTTTTACGTGGATATGAGTGTGAATTGGTATATTAGTAGCTCGGATTACACTTTTAAGTTGGAAAAAAACATCCCCTCAGTCACTTGGGAAAAGCTAAACTTAACTGCACAGTACAAAAAAGATTCAATCAAAATTTATGACACACAAGGCATATTTTATCCAGTGAATAACCTATGGAAAGGAAAAGGCGGTAAGGTGACATGGGAGCGTTTTGGCAATACAGATACCTATTGCACGCTTGGGGACTATACTTTTGATGCGTCAAAAAGCGCGTATAAAGTTGAAAAAGTAATTTTGCACTATCCCTTAATGTTTCCCGACCGTGACATAGAAGGCAGTTTTGAAGATAAAGTAACTGTTAAAAACGAAAAAATAGAAAGCTCGTATCCGCGCTTCGAGTCATTTGATAAACAATTGAAAATCAATAATATTGGTGGTAATATTCAATATCAAGGCGGGTTTAAATTGCAAGGTACAACAGTGTTGGGCTATGGCACTTTAGAGCAAAAAGCCCGCTTGACGATGAACGACACGCGCCGTGGCACGCGCAATTTTAGGGCAGCTTCGGTCAATTTTACGATTAGAAAAGGAGAAAATATTTTGGGAGAACAAGTGGAATCGGTTATCTTTTTTGGAAAGGATTCGATTTATCACCCCTCAGTCAATTTGAAGATTGATATTGTCAAAGATGAATTAATCGTAGAAAGGGGGCAACGGGGTAGCGATAGAAATCCTTTTTTTAACTCCTATACCAATATGACGATTGACGTAGGCAAAATAAAATGGTATGTTGAAAAGGATTCTTTCATCATCGGTGATAAATATCCAGGGTTCGGTATCAATAATAACAACGCAATGTTTGAATCGATTGGCTTTTTTAGTGAGCCTGACTATCGCAAATTTCAGAATATTGCTACTATTAACCCTATTTCCAATATCAAATTATATTCTGATAAAATAGGTAAAAGGGTAATACCCGCCGATGATGTAGCGCGTTGTATCAATCAAAAAATGGATGCCACGATGATACAAAGCCTTTTGTACGATTTGAGTTCGCAAGGCTTTTTGACGTATAATGTGGATAAGCAAATGATTGAATTGAAAGATAAATTGTTCCATTATGCCTTAGCCAATCAGAAAAAATCGGATTATGATGTCTTACGCGTTTTTTCTGAAACAAAAATGGAAAATGCTTTTTTCAATTTAAAAGATACAACAACAAAGACAAATGGCGTGAAAGCAATGGAATTAAGCGTAAAGCAGAAAGTACGTTTAGTGCCTAAACGTGAAGAAATTATTTTGCGCCGCAACCGCAATTTTGACTTTGATGGTATGGTGTATTCTGGTTTTGGGTTATTTTATGGCAAAGATTATCATTTTGATTATGATAGATTTGATATTACAATGGACTCGGCACGCTATCTTGATTTATACCTAAAAGTAGGTGAAGATAAATTTGGAAAACCCATCGCTGGCGCCATCAACTCTCGATTAGAGCATCTGAAAGGTGTTTTGTTGATTGATGCACCGACCAATAAATCGGGACGGGAGGATATCAAAATGTTTCCTTCGTTTCAGTCAAAAGATTATGCGTATGTGTTTTATGACGACCCTTCTATACAAGATACCGTTTACAAAAGAGATAATTTTTTCTTCAAAATGGACAAGTTTATCCTCGACGGCATGGATAGTTTGACCCGAAATGATTTAAAATTCAAAGGCTTGATGCGGGCTGCGGACATTGTCCCCGATTTTAGAGAAACATTGTTGTTGCAACCCGATAGCTCGTTAGGTTTTGTGCATAAAACACCCGAATCAGGCTATAAAACATTCAAAGGTAAAGGTGATTATAAGGGCGATATGAGCCTTAGTAACAAAGGATTGTTGGGCAAAGGCACAGTGAAATACCTTGATGCGTCTATCGAATCGCAAGATATTATTTTCCAACCCAATCAATTGAAAGCGAGTGCCAAAACCTTTGAATTGAAAGAAAGCCGTGAGCGGAATGTGCCACAAGTGGTAGGTCCGGGTGTGGATATTAACTGGAAACCTTACCAAGATAGTATGTACATGAATGCCCGCGATTCGGCGTTCCGTTTCTATCAAGGTGGTACACATACCCTTCGCAGCACCATTATTTTGACCCCCGGCGGTGTAAAAGGAAAAGGTTCTTTCGATTGGGATAAAGGGACTTTATATTCAAATTATTTTTCGTTTGGCGCACATTCCGTACAGTCTGATACCATGAATATGAGTATCCGTGCCTTGGGGAAAGACCAAGTGAAAAACATGGAGCAATTGGCATTCGATACAAAGAATATTCAAGGCAAAATTGATTTTGACGACCAAAAAGGGCGTTTCAAAGCCAACTCCGACGATATACAAACAACTATGCCGGGTATCAAATACAAGACATCTATCAACGAGTTTGAATGGGATTTGAAAACCGAAGAAATCGCATTCAAATCGGATGGGCGCGATGCCACATTTTTATGTATTGACCCCGAACAGGATTCATTGAGCTATACAGGAACCCGTGCAGGTTACGACTTGAAAATCAACAACTTGCGCGTAGGTGGTGTGCCTTTTATCCGTACTTGCGATGCGTTTATTTATCCTGATAGTAATTTTGTACAGATTGAATTGGGCGGCAAAATGTCCACTCTAAAAAATGCTAAAATCATTTGCGATACCATAACACGCCACCACGTTATCAATAATGTCACGGCGAATATTAGAGGTAAAAAACAATATGATGCCACTGGTTTTTATGAATACAACATTGGTAATAAAAATCAACAGATAAAATTTGATAATATTGTAGGGCAGCGCGTAGGGAAAGGGCAACGTTCTGAAAAACGGACAGAAACCCGCGCAACGGGCGACGTAACCATTGAAGATGAATTTAAAATTGACCATAAAACAATGTTTAAAGGGAAAATTTCCTTGTTTTCTACCAATAAAAAATTGCAATTTGAAGGATTTTCTAAGTTGGAATTAGAAAATTTGCCTGACAAGCAATGGTTTAGTTTAAATTGTTTTGCTGATAAATCTGATTTAGCTATCCTTTACAATGTGCCTAAAAATGAAGCAGGTGAGCCATTATACACAGGGCTATATGTGAGCAAAGAAAACAGCCAAGCCTATCCGCGTGCCATGATGCCTTTGAGTTTCAGACGCGATCGCGCTATTATGGAGGTAAAAGGTTTGTTCAAGTATAATTTTAAAGGTGATGAATTGATATTCGGTGATTCTGCCAAAATCAATCACGGTGCACCCGAAGGCAATAAATTTACGTTCAACAATAAAAACAGCTTTGTGACTGCCGAAGGAAAATTCAATATAGGTTCTGGTTTGAAATACGTAACCTTGAAAACAGCGGGTCGTGCGCGCACCAATTTTCTCAAACCCGATGAACCGCAATCTGATAGTTCGGGCTTCCGTGGCAGCCCACTCAGTATCGAAACAATGGCAGGTGTAGATATGCGTATTCCTGAAAAAATATTAAAAATTATGGCAGCCGATATTCAATCTGGCAGTTTTGATGCTACTGATATTGATTATCAAAAAGATGATTTTGCCGAAAAATGCTTGACTGAATTTGTTGCTGATAAAGAAGATTATCAAAAAGTTGTCGCCAATATGAAGACAAAAACACTTGAAGTGCCCGATAAACACAATAAATACAATTTCTTATTTACCCGTATTCCGATGCGTTGGAATCCTGAAACCCAAAGTTTTATTTCTAACGTAAAGCGTGTGGACTTAAACAGTATCGCTGGCATATCTTACAACAAAAACGTGACTGCCTTCATTGAATTTCGTATGCCATCAAATGAAGATGACCGTTTGTATATCTATATTAAATCGGGTAATGATTTGTATTATTTCTTCGGCTATCAAAAAGGTATATTGAGCATTACGTCCAATAGCTCACGCGTCGAAGAAGAATTTAAGAAAATGAAACCAAAAGACCGTGTTATTAAAATGACGGATAATCAACCATTTGAAATGCAATGGGTTGAGAATAGCACGGCTGAGATTTTCTTACGCCGTATTACGAATGCGCAGAAATAATTTTTTATTTACTGGGCAGTTTTACACTGCCCAGTAAATAGGGAATAATAACAAATGCGAATAATGGGTTGAAAAGCTCTGTTAGGGTAGGGTTGATTGGTTCTAAACCCGAAGGGTTTTAATGTGAATAACCCCGAATGAAATTCGGGGAAGATGCCAGCGAGTAACCGCTATTTAGCCAATGAAACAGATATAAAAAAAAATAAAACGGGTAGAATTTGTCAAAGCGCCCGTAATGGTTGTAACAAATACTATATGAAACTATGAATAATCTCCAAAAAGAGACTGACCACTACGCCGAAATTCTCTACAAGTATCATTGCTTCAATCAAGAACCCCGCAAAGTGGATTGCATATTCGTACTCGGTAGCCATGACCCAAGTGTTGCTGATTATGCTGTAAAGCTATATCATGAAGGATTCGCGCCCTTTATCATTTACTCGGGTGGCGTATTAAGGCAAGTAGGTGAGTTGAGAAACACCATACCCCGCACCGAAGCCGAAGCCTTTTTTGATATTTCCATCCAGCAAGGTGTGCCACCAGAAGCGATTTTTTTAGAAAATGAAGCCACCAATACAGGATCAAATTTTATGTGTACTAAAAAATTAATACAAGATAAACAATTGAATTTCAATAGTTTTATCTTGGTACAAAAACCTTATATGTTGCGCCGTACCTATGCAACGGCTATGGTGCAATTTACAGAATATGACTTTATGGTCAGTGCCTTTCCAGATACCTATCAAGACTATATCGCGCGTTGTGAAGCCAATAGTATCCCCAAGCATAAAGTCATCAGCAATATGACGGGCGATTTGCAACGCTTAAAAATTTATCCCGCCCAAGGTTTTTTAATCCAAATGCCTATTCCAGATATGGTTTGGGAGGCTTATGAAAAACTCGTAGCTATGGGTTTTGATGGACGTATGGCTTAAAATGCAACGAAAAAAAGTTGTCATTGTGAGCACGGATTATCCCTATTGGGTAGCATTTTCACCAAATGACGCTCATAAAACAAGGCGCGTCATTAGTAGTACGATGTCGCATCACGATGGAAGCGTGACGAAGCAATCTGTTGCAATACCCGAAATATCAAAACGATTAGATTATGGAATTGTGGTAATGGCGCAAGTAGCACCACTCCGCTTCGCTACTAATGACGCGCTCGGGTTTCAGATTTACGAAATCTTAAAGATTTCGTAAATCTTATTTAGCAGCCTGCGTCATTTGAAGTAAAAATGCCGATGAGGGATAATAGTGTCTCGCAATGACAGTTTTGGGAGAATTTTACTAAAAATACTGTCACGCCCAGTCATGATGAAGCCGAAGGCATCAAGGGGGTAAAAAAACTTTGGAAACTTTTGAACTAATTTTCGTTTCCAATGTTTCTGTATTGTATCTTTGCAGCAGATGCAATAAGCACTTATTTTATACGTCAATTAAAACTAAACCCATTTAGAGAAACAGCAAAAATGTCAGAGACAAGAAAGATTATTTTACAGCGCACAGAAGCTTTATTTTTTAAATACGGTATCAAAAGTGTCACGATGGACGATATTTCCCGCGAATTGGGGATGTCCAAAAAGACATTGTACCAATATTTTGAAAATAAAAATGACCTGTTGGCGCAAATCATGAAATTGCACGAAGAACACGATATTAACGTGCTCGAAAGATGTACTGTCGAAGCAACTGATGCTATTGATGAATTGTTGAAAATTGCCCAACACGCTACTGTCGAGATCGGCAAAATGATGTCTGCCCAAACCACGGTGTATGATATGCAGAAATATTACAGAGATATATGGAATCAATTTGAACAAGGTATGAACCAACGTGTATTTCTGGGAACAAAAGACAATATTGAACGCGGCAAAAAAGAAGGATTATATCGTGAAAATGTTGATGCAGAAGTGATTGCCAAACTATATGCCTGTAAAATGTTCAGCATCATCAATGAAGATGTTTTTCCCATCTATGAATACAATAAATTGCGCCTATTCAAACAGCATTTGCTCTATCATATATATGGTGTCGCTACGCCAAAAGGGATAAAACTGTTTGAAAAACGGATTGAAGAAATGAAATTATAAATTATTGCTAATTAGCTGTGAGCTGTTTAACTGTAAACTGTGGTGGTAATGATTAGATATTATTCGTAAAAATTTTTGTATCAGGTGGCTAATATGTTCGGGGAACTTCCAAAGTTCCCCGAACATGACGGCGAAATATCATTACACAAAAAGCATTTGCTTTTGCCGTCAGAATAGTGAACTTAAATAAATTTTTAAGAGACAAACACAGTGAATATGTTTTGAGTAAGCAAGTAATTCGGTCAAGAACGTCAATAGGTGCTAATATACAAGAGGCATATGACGCTGTATCACCCGCAGACTTTATTAATAAATTCAGTATAGCTCAAAAGGAATGTGCCGAAACTTCATATTATTTAAGACTGTTACACGCTACCGACTATTTAGATGAAAAAATGTTTAATTCAGTGCATACAGAAAATCAAGAATTGTATAGATTGATAATGAGTAGATTGATAACGAAAAAAAAACTTAGGTAAATAAAACGAAACGTCCATTTGTGCCACAGTTTACAGTTAAACAGTTCACAGTTAAATTTTATAATATGTATCGCTTTCATAAGAAAATCACCCAAATTTTAATTTTTTCGCTGCTCATACTGAGGGGGGGGTATGCTCAAGACGCTGCCTCTCGTATGTCACTCAATGATGCGATAAAGTATGCGATTGATAACAATACTGCTATCAAATCAGCAAAAATGAATATCCAAGATGCGGATATGTTGATACGGCAAAACAAAGCGAGTGGCTTACCCACAGTTTCGTCAGAGCTAAATTTGCAGCATTTTGTTATCCAACCAGGTTTGCCTTCCAGTGCTCTGGGTTTCGGCAATTTCGGGGATGCTTTTACGCCCATTATAGCCAAAATCAATGAGGTTGCGCCTAAAGTCAATGTGCCGACAATCCCTTTAGCACAACCTACCAACGAGCCAGAGCAAAAGGTCAAATTTCAATTGAAAAACAACTTCAACGGTGGCATTACTGTGTCGCAATTGTTGTTTAGTCCAAGCTATACAGTAGCATTAAGGGCAGCCAATTCTTATCGTGAATTGGTGAGAATGCAATTGAAAAAGAAGGAGGATTCGCTGCGGTATATCGTAATAGATGCCTACATGCCTGCGCTTTTGATTGATGAAGGGGTCAAAACGATTGATAAAAATGTCAAAAATCTTGAAAAACTCTTAGCTGAGGTAAAAGCAACTTACAAGGCTGGTTTTGTTGAGCAATTAGACGTGGATAGAATTGATCTTTCTATCAACAACCTTAAAGCGCAACGCGATAATCTTATCCGACAACGTGAAATTCCAATCAATGTATTGAAATTAACAATGGGCTATCCCATTGAAAAGCCTTTGGAATTGTCAGACGATATTAATTCCCTCCTGCAACCATTGACAGAGGCAGAATTAACAAAAGCCATTGACTACAACAAAAGGGCAGAAATCCGTGAATTGGATATGACTGAAAAACTATTGCTAATCAATGTAGATTTGCAAAAAGCAGGTGCATTGCCTACAGTGGTCGCCTTTGGTAGCTTAAATTACGCAGTGCAAGGCAATACTTTTAATAAATTATTTGGTGTCCCTTCTTCTTTGATTGGCTTAAAAGCCACTTATACTATTTGGGACAACCATGAGCGCAAAATTAAGGAAGAACGGGCGCGATTGCAGTTAGATCAATTTCGCATGATCAAAAAAGATGTGGAACGTGTTATCAACTTCCAAGTTACTAATGCCCGTATTGCCATCAATTCTGCACAAAAAAGCTACGAAAACGCGCAGAAAAACCTTACTTTAGCTGAAAAAATATACAATGTGACGCAAAAGAAATATAAAGAAGGCGTGGGGTCAAGTCTTGAATTAATAACAGCCGAGCGCGATATATATACTTCTCAACAAAATATGCGGCAAGCGCAGTATGATTTATTGGTGGCACAACGGTCTTATGTTAAGGCACTGGGTGAGTAAATTGTTGTATTGTTAAATTGTTAAATTGTTAAATTGTTAAATTGTTAAATTGTTGTATTGTTAAATTGTTAAATTGTTAAATTGTTAAATTGTTAAATTGTTAAATTGTTAAATTGACATACAAACAATTTAACAATTTAACAATACAACAATACAACAATACAACAATACAACAATACAACAATACAACAATACAATAATACAATAATACAACAATACAACAATACAACAATACAACAATTTAAATTTCAATAATTTACATAAAATATTTTCTATGAATAAGATACTTGCTTTTTTTATCCTAACTATATTGATAGGCTTATCCGCTTGTGGTGGCGGGGCAAAAAGTGGCGACAAAAAAGCGGAATTGGCAACTTTGAAAAAACAAGCGGCTGACCTCAATGCGTCAATTGCTAAGTTAGAAAAAGAATTGAACGCCAACGATACGACAAAGAAGGTAAAAACCTACTTCGTTCAAACCACCGCAGCGACCCCCTCAGTATTTAGCCACTATATCGAGCTTCAAGGCGCAGTTGTAGCTGATGAAGAATATTTTTTGAATGCTCGCGCTGCAGGTTCTTTAAAATCTGTACGCATATCCGTAGGCGATAGAGTAAGCGCGGGTCAAGTGGTAGCCGAAATTGATGATGATATGCTTCAAAACCAAATGGATGAAGTCAAAAAACGGTGGGAACTTGCCAATGAGGTATATATAAAACAGGAATCACTTTGGAAGCAAAACATAGGCTCAGAAGTGCAGTATTTATCTGCTAAAAACAATAAGGAAGCCCTTGAAAAAACGATGGCAACCATTGACAAAAGCCGCGATTATTACCGCATTGTTGCCCCTAATTCGGGTGTGGTGGATGAGCTTAATATTAAAACGGGTCAAGTCGTCGCACCGGGTGTACCATTGGCAAAAATCGTGAATTTCTCTAAGTTAAAACTCAAAGCCGATGTGCCTGAAAGCTACGCGGGTAAGGTGCGCACTGGCAATAGTGTTTTGGTCTCTTTTCCTGATTTGAAAAAGGAAATGAATAGTAAAATTGGCTATATCGGTAGCTCAGTGAACCCCATGAACCGCACATTCAAGGTGGAAGTACCTTTGCGCGGGGGTGAAGCCAATGTGTTGCCGAATATGGCGGGTATCATTAAAGTAGCCGATTATAGCAACCCAAATGCGTTCAGTATTCCCATTAATATCATCAAAAAAGATATGGATGGCAGCGATTATGTTTTAGTAGAAATAGGGGGTAAAGCTGCCAAAACCATTGTGAAAGTAGGTCAATATTACGGCGATAATGCAGAAGTGATGAGTGGTTTGAAGCCTGGTGATAGATTGATAACGACGGGTTTTGAAGACTTGAATGAGGGCGATGTGGTGACGGTTAATTAAGAGAGTAAGCGGGGGTTTAGTAAACTGATTTTGATAGGTTTTTGATTTTTTTGTAAAAAAATCAAAAACCTATCAAAATCAGTTTACTAAACCCTTTGCCCAATCCCTCAGTATTTTACAACGGAACACCGTTCCGTTGCACTTTTTAAAATGCAAACTCATGTTAGACAATATAAAAGAATTTAAACCAGCGAGTTGGGCAATAGATAACCGCACAAGTATCTATTTGATAACGCTATTTATCTTATTGGCGGGTATTATGGCGTACAACAATATGGCGAAGGAGCAATACCCCGAGGTCGTGTTTCCGCAAATTATGATTAACACCATATATCCTGGTACTTCGCCCGAAAATATGGAGGCGTTGGTCTCTAAAGAGATAGAAAAAGAGTGTAAATCCATAACAGGCGTAAAGAAAATTACCTCTAATTCGGTGGAAAACTTTAGCTCCGTCATGGTCGAATTTAATACCAGTGAGGATGTTGAAAAAGCCAAACAAAGGATTAAAGATGCGGTGGACAAAGCCGCTTTACCATCGGATTTGCCCCAAAAACCGACTGTTATTGCCATTGATATTTCGCAAATGCCGATTATGAGTGTGCATTTATCGGGTAATGCTGATTTGGATAAAATCAAACGTTACGCCGATGTGCTTTTAGACCGTATTGAAGGCTTGAAGGAAATCAGCCGTGTGGATATGATTGGTGCATTAGACCGTGAAATACAGGTGAATGTGGATATATTTAAAATGCAAGCCAACAATATAACGCTGCGCGATTTGGAAAGTGCCATTGCCTTTGAAAACATGACAATTTCGGGCGGTACGGTGGATATGGGTACTATCAAACGCAATATATCCATAAAAGGCGAATTGAAAGACCCGCGCCAGATTGAAAATATCATCGTGCGGGGTGGTTCGGGGGCAATCATGCGCATTGGCGATTTTGCCCAAGTGCGCGATGGACATAAGGAAAAAGAAAGTTACGCCCGTTTGGAAGGTAAAAACGTTATCACTTTAAATGTCATCAAAAAAGGTGGTGAAAACTTAATTACGTCCAGCAACGCCATTGAAAAAATGTGCGAGGAGATGCGTAACAACGAATTGCCAAAAGAAATTAATATCAAAATAACGGGTGCGCAGGTAAAGAAAACGGAAGTCGGC
>JAYVKQ010000615.1:0-8125 GCA_043768285.1 Saprospiraceae bacterium
AAAATTGTAAATTTTTTATAAAAAGAAAATCAAAAACACCCCTCCCGTTCTGCCAAGTGGGAAGACAATTCGTAGTTTTTTTAGAGTGCCAAAGTAGAACTAAGGAACGACGAAATAATAAAAGGGCATTTTGGAACCATTCTATTATCACCATATAGAGTATCTTTTGCGTTAGATATTGAGCATATTCGCCTTAAAAGATAATCAATTTGGTAAAAATGTAATCAGCTTGAAAATGCGCTTTTATTATTTCGGTGTTCCTAATATATTTTAATCGCAATGTAATGCATTTTAATAAAAAAGCCAACTTTTTAGACAGGCTTTTTTATTAAAATATTACGAAATTATATACTTAATGGCGTAATATTTCATAACGCATTGATTGTCAAACGTGTCAGACGTTTTGAAAGCGTCTGGCACTAAGTATATAATTCCGAAATATTATTCCCACTCAATAGTTGCAGGAGGCTTAGTAGAAATATCATACACCACCCGATTTATCCCCTTCACATTATTAATGATATCCGTCGAGATTTCGGCTAAAAACTCGTAGGGCAGACGCGACCACTCGGCAGTCATGCCATCAACCGAATTGACGGCGCGAAGGGCTACCGTTTGTTCATATGTGCGCTCATCGCCCATAACGCCTACCGACTGTATAGGTAGCAATATTGTTCCTGCTTGCCACACCTTATTATATAGTCCGTGTTTTTTCAAGCCATTGATATATATAGCGTCAGCATTTTGGAGCATTGCCACTTTTTCGGGCGTAATATCACCTAAAATACGGATGCCCAAACCCGGACCCGGGAAGGGGTGTCGCATTAGAATATTCTCCGCCAAACCAAGCGTTGCACCCACGCGGCGTACTTCGTCTTTAAAAAGAAAACGCAGCGGTTCAATGATTTTTAGTTTCAATATATCGGGCAAGCCGCCTACATTGTGGTGCGATTTGATGGTCACGCTGGGTCCATGTACGCTCACCGATTCAATCACATCGGGGTATATAGTCCCTTGTGCCAACCATTGAATATCTTTAAAGTTGGCAGCTTCTGCTTCAAAAACGTCAATAAATGCCTTGCCAATCGCTTTGCGTTTGCCTTCGGGGTCGGTGATACCTTCGAGGGCAGTGTAGAATATATCCTTTGCATTTACGCCCTTCACGTTCAGCCCCATGCCTTTGTAGGACAACATCACTTCTTCAAATTCATCTTTACGCAAAAGACCATTATCTATGAAAAAACAGTAGAGGTTTTTACCAATGGCTTTATGTAACAATAGTGCTGCAACGCTCGAATCTACGCCACCCGATAGTGCGAGTAGGACGTGTTCTTTGCCTACTTTTTGACGAATTTCGGCGACAGTGCCATCTACAAAATTGGCGGGTGTCCATTCGCCTGTGCAGCCAGCTATATTGATGACAAAGTTTTTCAATATTTTCAAACCATCCAAACTATGGGTCACTTCGGGGTGAAATTGGATGCAATACAAAGGCTTTTCGCCTTTTTTTGCAATTTTTTTGAAAGCGGCAACCGCCCCCCCCTCAGTATCAGCGAGCATTTCGAAGCCTTCGGGCAGTTTTTTGACAGTATCGCTGTGCGACATCCACACTTGCGACCCGACTTTGATACCTTTCAAAAAAGCATCTTTTTTATATAACGTAGAAAGATTGGCTTTGCCATATTCCCGTTTGTGCGATTTGCCGACCAAGCCGCCGAAGAATTGCGCTGTGAGTTGCGCGCCGTAACATATGCCCAAAACGGGTTTTTGCTGTGTGATATACGCCAAATCTGCTTTCAAGGCATTATCATCATTGACCGAAAATGGGCTACCAGATAGGATAACGGCTTTGATGCTGTCGTCTAAAACGGGTATTTTGTTGTAAGGAACGATTTCGGAATAGACATTCAATTCCCTAATGCGGCGGGCAATCAGTTGGGTGTATTGCGAACCAAAATCCAATATAAGTATTTTCTCTTTCATGGGCGCAAAGATATTGAACGTAATTGGTTTAGCCCCCAATTTTTGACGGCATATTACATTTTAATTCAAGTAAACTGTAATTAATTGGTAATCAATGTTTTAAAAAAAATAAAATATGATAATTATAAGTGTTTATTTGTTTTAATTTATAAAATGCTAATATTTAATATTTTATAAAATAAAAAATAAGTAATACAAATACCAGTTTGTGTGTTACAACATATTTTGTCCCTATACTTTTTAAGGTATTATTTTGAATTGTAATAAGAAAAAAGAAAATGTTAAAATGGCATACTTTTCAGTGTCACTAATTAGAAACTTATGCTCAAAATACTGAGGGGGTCTTCGTAACTCAAATCTGTGAAGCCGTTTTCGGCATTTTTGTTATTATTTTTTACCCATCAATCAGGTTCATATTTTTTCTATTCATTTTCTTAAAAAACGAAAAACGAACGCGAGGATAATAAAGAGCAACGACACCAATTTTTTGTATAATACGAATTTACAACTCATACCTTTAACCAATTTTAATATGAAACTACTAAGCTCTACAATCTCTTGTCTTGCGTTAATATTTTTAATTTCTACTCATCTTTCTGCCCAAACTTGGCTTGAAGCTAAGGAAAATGGTGGTAACTTCAATACTATCCAATCCGCTTTTCAAAGGCAATTTGGCGCGGATGCTTACAAAATCCAGCGTGATTTATTAGAAAAAGTGAATCGGAAAGCCCCTAAAGCACCCGAATTTGAGCGCGAAATGAAGGGAATGGTGCATTACAACCGTTGGGCAACTTACGTAGAACCCCGCGTGGCTGAATCGCAAGGCGATTTGACGGCGATGAGCGAAGGTATGTTCAAAGCATTTGCTAAGAAAAGCCGCGAAATCAGCACTCGTTCTGCTAATTGGTCTTTGATGGGTCCTACTACAATACCCAAAAACGGTGGTAATGGTCGCGTCAATACTGTTAAAGTACACCCAACTGATCCCAATACGCTTTTCGCTTGCGTGCCTACGGGCGGCTTGTGGAAATCAACAAACGGTGGTAACTCATGGATAGCTATTTCACATTCGATTGCAGCAATTGGTGCAACGGATATTGAATTTCACCCAACCGACCCTAATACCATGTTTATGGTGACGGGCGATGGCGAAGGGGCTGATGTGTTTACATTGGGTGTTTATAAATCCATTGATGGTGGTTTAACTTGGAACCCTACCTCTTTGATTTTCAATTTGAGTGACAATAAAACGTTGTCAAAAATAGTGATTGATCCTCTTAACCCCAATACGATGTTGGCGGGTGGTCGTGCGGGTATTTATCGCTCGTTGGACGGTGGCAACACTTGGGCGCAAGTTTTGACAGGTAGCTACCGCGATTTGGAACTAAAACCAGGCGATGCATCGGTGGTATATGCGGGTGGATACGGTTCGGCGGGTGGTTTTTATCGCTCCGTTGATGGCGGTGCTACTTGGACAAAAAATACGACACACTTTCCAACCACGGGTATTCAAAGAGTTGCCATAGCGGTATCTGAATTAGACCCCAATTATGTGTATTGCTTGGCTGCTAAATCCAGCACATTCCACTACGAAGGACTTTATCGCTCGACAGACGGTGGCGCAACATTCACTAAAATGTCGTCTTCGCCTAATATCTTAGGTTATTATGATGGCACGGCAGGTACAAGCGACTTGACCAACGGACAGGGTTGGTACGATTTGGCTTTGACAATAGGGGAGGATATCAATACCATTTTTGCAGGTGGTATCAATATTTGGAAATCAGATGATGGTGGCGCAAGTTTTGCAAAATTAACCAATTGGGATGTTGCTACTAACGCCTCAAACTACGTACACGCCGATATTCACGATTTGCGTGTTGCAGATAATACTTTGTATGCGGCGGCGGACGGTGGCATATATG
This sequence comes from Saprospiraceae bacterium, assembly GCA_043768285.1. Lineage (GTDB taxonomy): Bacteria > Bacteroidota > Bacteroidia > Chitinophagales > Saprospiraceae > JAAFJT01. The sequence continues at coordinate 3,909 of JAYVKQ010000615.1, forward strand.
CCTCAGTTGATATGGGTGCTTCATGGACAAATATCAGTAGCAATTTAGCGATTGCGCAGATTTATAATATTGGTTTGTCGGCTACTAATCCGAATTTGATAGTCAGTGGACATCAGGATAATGGTACTAATTTGACGACCAACGGTACAACTTGGGGACACGTAAACGGCGGTGATGGTATGTATTGCTTCATTGACCACACCAATAACAGCAAAATTTATGCGTCTATTTATAACGGCAATCTCTATCGCTCAACGGATGGTGGTGCTACTTTTAGCTTCGTTTATACTATCCCCGGTGGTGCATGGGTAACGCCGTGGTTGCAAGACCCTATCATTGCGAGCAATCAATATTCGGCGGGTTCAAATGTGTTTAAATCAACGAATGAAGGAACAAATTGGACAGCTATCAGTAGCTTTCCTGTTAATTCGGGTCAAAAAATAGAGTTTTCTTATTTAGATGTATCAAAATTAAGTAACCAAATTATATTTGGCTCCTATAATACTAAGACTACTGCAAATGCTTGGGTAAATTCAAAGGTAGTGAAAACACTTGATGGGGGTGCTACTTGGGTGGATGTGACGGCGGGTTTACCAACAAATGCGCAAATATTGTCAGTGCATATTGATAACAGCAATACCAATATTGTATATGTTGGTTTGGCTTCTTATACAGGCAATGCGGTTTATCGCTCGATGGACGGCGGTGCTACTTGGGCTAATATCAGCGCGGGTATGCCACAAATACCTGCTAACTGTTTTATGTCGCAAGAAGGCACGGCAGGTACGGTGTATGTGGGTACAGATTTAGGTATTTACCTCTCTGAAAACAACGGAACTACGTGGCAAGCATTCAACAACGGTATGCCTAATATTCCTATCAGAGACTTAGAAATTTATTACCCAACAGGCAGATTGCGTGCAGCGACTTATGGCTTAGGTATTTGGCAATCGAATTTGAATAACTACAACCAAGCCCCCTCAGTATCTATCACTGCGCCATTCACAAATTCGGTGATTGCTGCGCCCGCAAATGTTGTTATCAACGTTAATGCCGTGGATAGCGATGGGTCAATTGCTAACGTAGAGTTCTATAATGGTACTGATTTATTGGGTTCTGATAACACTGCCCCGTACAGTTTTACTTGGAATAATGTTGCCGTTGGTCCTTATATTCTGACAGCAAAAGCCTACGATAATAGCGGTGCTGCTTCAACATCAACGCCTGTAAATATTTCAATATCAATGGCTAACGATGCTGGTATCATTGCTATCACGAATCCAAATGGGGTTATTAACTTAACCAATTTTACTCCCTCAGTAACTTTGAAAAACTTTGGCGGTGGTGCATTGACTACTGCTCAAATCATCTATAAAGTGGATAACGGTACAGAGAGTACCTACAACTGGACGGGAAACTTGATTGGTAACTCATCAGTTGTTGTAAATCTCGGCGTGGTAACGGGCTATACGGCAGGCGCGCATACATTTACAGCAAAAACAGCTTTGCCAAACGGACAAGCAGACGGCAATATTTTGAATGATGTGACGGTGAATAATTTTGAATACGTAACGTGTTCAAACCTAAACGAACCTGCTGATAATACGCCGACTACGGCAACGGTTATGGCTCCAAATAGTGCTATAAATTCACAAATTGGGGCGCGTTTCGACAATGATTATTACAAGGTGACGACCAATAAAGCGTCGCCAAAACTAAAGGTGACGTTGACTAATTTACCCGAAAATTATAATTTATACGTGTATGCTGCAAAGCAAAATGGTCAAATTGGGCATTTGGTATCGGGTTCTTCGAAGCATGATAGATATAATGAGCGAATTGTCTTGAATTTTCCGAATAAAGGCGCAACCTATTTTATCCGCGTAGCGTCTCAAAATGCAAAATTCTCTGCGACGGAATGTTATACCTTGACTGTCAATACGAGTAGTACCAACTTTATTCGCAACAACCGCAACGAAGCTGGTGAAGAAGAGGAGGAAATTGGCACATCAGCAACTGAAGAAATGTTAAGCTTATATCCGAATCCAGCTCGCGAAGATGTCAATATTCGTTTTCAAGCGGAAGAGGAAAATGATTATACTGTCCAAATTTTAGATATTATGGGCAAAGAAATTCACCGCGAATTGGCGAATTTCAGAGAAGGTAATAATATTCTAACTGTACCAACTGAGCGTATTATGAAAGGTATATACTTCGTAAAAGTGAGTAGCGAAACGCAAACGGCGGTGTCGAAGTTGGTGGTGGAAAAATAGAAAAAATAGGGATATAAAACGAAAATTAGAAAATAATTGATTTTGATTTTTTTTACAAAAAAAAATCAAAATCAATTATTTTCTAATTTTCGTTTTATATCCCCCCCTCAGTATTTCCCACATTAATCAGGTCTAACCGTCTTAAATCCCGACTTAAATTCATTACTCTTTTTGATTGTATCATCTTTAATATTCTCCTTTTTAGGCTCTTCCAAATTCCCACTCTGAATTTTAGCGAACAAATGTTTAAATTTCAAAAAGGGCATTTCGTACCATTCGAAGCTCATGACCGACAGCGCAATGGATACTGCAAACGTGACAAAATAATAGACGGCATTTGAGAAAAAATCATCTAAATGCGGATTATATGCCATTGCTGATTTCAAGCCAATCATGATAGCGATGCCATGCCACATATAAATGGAGTATGATATTTTGCCTAAATAATCCAATAGTTTATTTTCAAGATTAAATAAACAATCGGGATTTGCTGCCAAATTCATAATCAAAACGATGAAAAATAGGCTGTAAAATTCATGATTGATAAACGGTATTTCAAATCCTAAGAGTATCATTTCTACAACCAAAACTAAGGTAATGGTTTGGGTATATCTCGAAAAAGTAAAGCGTAAAACTTTGCTATTCAAGGTATAAAGAAAATATGCACCAATACCACCAATCGCCATACACGATATGCGTAGCATGGCAAAAAAGCGATAAGCGAAGGATATAGCCTTTGTTAAAGGCGCGGCTTTACTAATATCTGATGAATGGTCAGCAAAGAAATATAGACCTGTTGTTATGGCAATTAGACCTACCACAATACCTATCAACACGCCCAGATAATTCTTCGTCCACTTCACTAACCAGGGCCAGATGATATAAAATTGTTCTTCGATACCGATACTCCACGTTTGGGCGAGGTAGGGCATATACGCAAATAGGTTTGATACTACATTCGGTAATAATAAAAAATAGAAAATGGATTTGATACCCAATCTATCGGACACCCCCTCAGTATATTGCGGAATATTGAAGAATGGAATATGCGGCAAAACGAACAAGCCTAAGATGATAATCAGGTAATAGAGAGGCCATATGCGCAGGATACGCCTAACGTAAAACTTCTTAACATCAATGGTTTTAAAGCGTTCTTTTTCAGCGAGTAGGAGATAGGTAATAAGGAAACCACTGAGGGTGAAAAAGAGTGTAACGCCCAATTCGCCGACAATTTTGATAAAATGCCATTCGTGGAAATAGCTGGGTAGTTTAAAAAATAGCTTAATTTGCTCCAAATGGTGTATCACAACCACGAATGCCGCAATGAAACGCAAGCCATTTAAACTGGGAAAAAAAACTTTTGATGCAGTGTTGCTCATAGGTGTAAGTTATCTCGTTTGTAGAGTTCATAAGTCTGTTTACGCAATCGGGAGGCAATTATTTATTGCTTGGTGCAAAATTAATGATTTTTGTGTTTTCAGTCAAATTATTATTGTTTTAATATTAAACGTACCCATCAGTAATTAATCAAATATTTAAAAACTTTATGTTTTGCGCAACGGAATATTTTGTTACTAATGTGATATATTTGCCTTTTGAAGGGAAACTGCATTTTAACTATTTATATCAATCCATGCTATGCTCACACGCTATTTAGCCCCCTTGAATTATGACCGATTTTTCAAAAAAGTTTTTTCTGATGTTCAAATTGCTAAACGCTTTTTAGAGGATTTTTTGGGTGTCACTATTGATGAAATAGAACTCTTATCAACGGATTATAAAATAACGGATGACGCTATTGCCGTTGAGTTTGATTATAGATGTAAAATAGGCAATCAATATGTGGTTATTGATATGCAGCAATGGTACAAAACCGACATTGTCAAACGATTTTACGTCTATTTTACTCTGAATAGTGTGGCGCAATTAGAAGATATACCCGTC
>JAYVKQ010000616.1:0-4682 GCA_043768285.1 Saprospiraceae bacterium
AGAAACTATCTTGCCCAATGAAAAGACTATCCGATGTGTAGTTGAAACAGACTTGCCGTGTTAGATTATTGACTGTCAAACCCGACACAGTACCATGCAAAGGCGTTCCGCAAATAGTTGGCGTGAACGTATGCAAAAGATTATTATCAGTTATTGGTAAGCAAATATTGACTGTTGTATCCTGCCACACGGTCAAATTAGTGCCCGATACTGAGGGGGTCGTTGGTGTAGCATTTCGCCAATCTACTTGCGTGCTGTTGTTCGGATATTGGGTCAAAACGTTGGTAATACCCGCATTTGGAGAACCAAAAGTGGTATCGTTATCATCAACCGTATCTACCAAACCATCACCGTCAGTGTCCGTATTTGTCAAAATTAAACCCGCTTCAAAAGTGTCTGAACCACCTTCGTTGTCGCTGTTGGTATCCAAATAATCGGGAATCGAATCGCCATCAGTATCAATTGGCGTATTTCCGGTGCCAAAATTAGTCCATAAACCCTCCATTGTTACTGTGCCGCTTGGAGTTATAAAACCTATTGTCGGTTGGGCTTCAATTATGTCGGGGATACCGTCATTATCACTGTCCAAATCGTACATATTTTCAATACCATCTCCGTCTGCATCAGCAATACCTTCGGTAGTGTCTAAAATACCATCATTATCATCATCAAGGTCATTGTGATTTACAACGCCATCAAGGTCGGGGTCTTCTAAGGCGCGTATGGCATCGGGGCAATAATAACCGTCATTGACACTCATGCCTCCAGCCGTTGTGATAATCAAAGTTGTTACGCCTATCGTGACATTTACTTTATAAATTTTACCTGTAATATTGCTTGAAATATACATTTCACCATCAGCACCCGCCCATTGACCGCCATATGCGCCTGCACCATCTGTGGTAGCATCACCCGAAATAGCTAAAGTTGAAACAGCATTTGTAGTCGGGTCATATATATTTAAAACAAAACCATGAACGCTGTAAAACTTTTTATCCGTCCGTCTGAAAACCATATCTATACCCCATGTTGATGCACCTGACGGTGTGAAACGGGTTTGGGTATTATTAGATAAGTTAATTTTTAAAAACTGACTGCCTTGTTTTGCCCACCAATAACCGCTTGTATCGCAATCACCCGCCGAAATGTAAGGGCTGCCGAGGTCAATACCCATATCAAAAACGCTGTTATTTGCGCCAATTTTAATAAAACGGGTCATATTAGAGGTATTTATCACACCGTAACCGTAGCCTGTTTTTTGATTTACGCCAATACCATTCATGCCTCTTGGACCCGAACCTACAACCGTATAACTCAACGTTGGCACATTCAATAAAGCAAATTTAGTAGAGCGATTCTGAGTAAAAATTTGATAAAACGAAGGGCTACACGCTATCGGTTGCCCACCATTCGCACAATCGCCTGTGGTACTGACGGTTAAATCATCTTTTGGATTAGTAACCCAATTGCCTACGTAAGGCACTATCGTATCCGTAGCCGCAATCGAGCCTAAACTGTTGTGATAAACACCAGCTGTTGCTGTGTTTGCAACTTTAAAAATAGCTGTAATAATTACGCTATCCCCCGCAGGAATATCAAAACTGCCCCATTGTAAAACGCCTGTCGCATTGGTTGCAGGAATAGTTGCTGCACTATATGTTGCGCCACCAGTAAGCTGCACGGTATCTACCAAAAACACTAAACCCGTTGCCAACGTATCCGTGATGATAATATTCCTTGCATTATTAGTGCTTGTATTGCGGACAATTAAAGTATAATCGCTAATACCATTTAAGCAAGCCGTTGTTGCGCTTATTTCAACACTATGCTCCAGTTTTGCACCTCGACAAACTTTGTAAGACATTGGTGCAGTTTTCAATAAACATTCGCCATTGAGGGTATCAATATCTGCCCCAACTGTTAAGCCATTAATTGTAACTGTGGTATCGTAAGTAACCGCATAAATGAAATACCAGCCCGTCAGAAGGCTTGAATACTGAGGGGTGTCCGAAATTTGCAAAATGCGCCCCATTGTATCCGTCAATGCAAACTTATTTTTATGCGTAGGCTCGGTACTAAAACCTGTGTAAGTGGCTGAAACGATGCCATTTGTACTGTTGCAGCATTGATTTGGGTCGGTTGTAATCGTCGTGATAGTAGATGTATCATTTGAACACACACTACCATTATTAACGATTGTTCGATATTGTTGATTATTAGCTGCATTTGAAAAAGATAAAGTCGTTGTTGAATTCACAATATCCGTCCATAAAATGCCCCCATTGATTGACGTTTGCCATTTTTGAACAACCCCCGTATGTCCTGTCAGGTTGATTGTAGCATTATTAAATACAGAACAAATGGGTAGAGCAACACCTATTGAAGTTGAACCCCCTACTGTTGCAACGTGACATTCAACCACATCTGTTACTGTAATAGCCACATTTTGAATAGCACATAATTGAGGTGTACCATTATCACAAACTTTTATTTTAATATTATATTCATTATCGCCTCCTGCATCTGTTGGGTTTTCAAAATTAGGACTTGTGTTAAAAATCACTTCACCTGTGCTTGGATTGATGCTGAAAAGCGCATTATCCGCACCGCCTGTTTCAAAAGAATAAGTCTTGGTTTGACCCGCTTCAACATCATTTGCCGTAGCGGTGTAAATAGGTGTTGTTGTTGTAATATTTTCAGGCGTTGTTGCCGTTGTTGCCGATGTAATGACTGGCTGTTGGTTGGCACACACCTTCGTCAATAAAGCAGGAGATGCTGAAAAACAACCTGTGAGCGTTGAAATATTTGTACCGACTGTTAAACTCGGTACAGGCGTTATTGCATTGTCATAAGTGATGGCATACATAAGGTAATTGCCTTCTGCAACGCCTGAGAAAGCAGTATTGTTGTCACTTGTGACGTACTCAATTGAACCCGTAGCAGGATTTATGAGGATAATTTTAACGGTATAATTTGGATTAGAATTTGGGGTAATTGTTGGGCTAAAACTACCCGATGAATAACTACAATTGCTTGTGGTACAAGCCGTTGCAGAGGTTATAATTGTTACGGCTGATGAGAAATCATCAATGCACCCACTCCCCGAATTGACCACAGCACGATATTGTTGGTTGTTGACAGCATTGATAAAAGTATAGCTATTTTTGGTTGTTGTGCCTGCAATATCTGTCCATGATGTACCCCCATTTGTCGAAGTTTGCCAATTGATAACATCGCCTGTTTTGCCTGATAAGGTGATTGTACCCATGTTTGCAGTGCTACAAACTGTGCCTCCAGCATAATTAGCGGTGCCCCCTACTGAGGGGGTCGCGCATAATGGGGCAGAGCCAGAAACGCCGAAAGTTGAAAAATTTGTAACGTTGAAAAATTCTACAAACGACAAACCATTTTCATAGCCTGTTGAGTCGGGTGTAAGAAAAGTGGCATTGGCGAGTCCACTGGCTGTCAAATCTGCTAAAACACCTGCTTTTGTATGGGCAGGATGCTTGAACCACTGGCGCGTAGCTAAAGGTAAAGATATTAAATCAGAAGCAGCGTAATAAATACGGATTCTTAGACCGCCATTAACGGTGTAATTTCCCGGTGCCTGTATGCTTGTCATACGATTTGCCAAAGTCGTTATATTTTGTGCATTTGAGACAGAATGTACGAGAGAATTTGAGGCATCTATTACAATATTAACTGGATTAAACGCATTACCATTTGTATTTATGGCAAGCATATCCTGATTACTGGAAGTATTGTTTTTATAATAATTATAATTGCCTTTGACACAAAATGTCGGAATAGATAAGGTTTGACCCAGAGGCAATAAAAGAGGTGATGATGCAATACAAGCACTGCCATCAGCTGGAACGACTGTTACAGAGGGGGTACAACTACCTGTTCCAGACATCGCAGTAACGGTCAGTGTCCGTGAACCCGCCGACCCGCTACCATTATAATTAATCGGTATTGTTACAGATGTCTGACCTGCCGTTAATGTTGTCGTGTAGGAAGCTGTGAAACCTGTTCCTGTTACGTTAAAAATGCTGCTGCCAACTGTCGTACCTGTTAGTGGGATGCTCAAACTGCCTGTTTGTCCACCCGTGCCATTCGCAGTAAAAGTGCCAGTTGAAGTAGCACCTGCACAATTGAAATTGAAGGTAGAGGCACACAAAAGTGAGCCACCATAAGACGTGGTTGTATTGACGAACGCACCATAAACCTGAACAACGTTCAAAGCACTTAGCAAAGAACCAACCGTCAACCGCACTTCGTCGAAAGGCAAAGTTGCTGTGAAACCCACATTGTAAGCACCAGAACCTAAGCCAATCCAGTTGGTTAAAACTGCCAAATCTAAAACTTCAGTCGCGGTTTTAGCTTCTTGTAAAACCCCATTGTTGTAAGTCGAAACCGTGATGCCCCCAAATAAATCAGCTTGTAAAAGGCTGTTTACATCTTTAATCGTAAAGCCCAAAGCCGTACCAGCAGGATAGGTGTAAAGGACATCTTGAACGGCAATAGAAGCCGAAGATGCTAAACCTGCCACAACCGTTACAGTCGCATAGTCTGTTGCACTTGCAGTAAGAACTTTGTCCGTATTTGTAACCGAACAACCGACGCATACCAAACCTGATATACCCGTCAAACCCCCATCAATGAGGACAGGGTAAGTCGGA
>JAYVKQ010000617.1:0-36251 GCA_043768285.1 Saprospiraceae bacterium
TTATGCTTTGGAAAAACGCTTTTGACCTCGATGCTGTCAATGCTGTCAGCAAAAACACGCTGGTAGAAAATCTGGGTATCGAATTCAAAGAAATAGGCGCGGACTATTTGGTGGCGCATATGCCCGTTGATAGCCGCACGGTGCAACCCTATCGTCTGTTGCATGGTGGCGCGTCGGTTGCCTTAGCGGAGACACTCGGCAGCATCGCCTCTACCTTAATGATTAACTTAGAAACCCATCAAGCCGTTGGGGTCGAAATCAACGCCAACCATTTGAGTTCTGCCAAAGAGGGGTCTCATGTGATAGGCACAGTGCGGGCATTACGCATAGGTAAAAATATCCACGTTTGGAACATAGACATTACCAATACCGAAGGTAAAACAATGTGTGTTAGTCGGATTACGATAGCAGTGATAGAACGTAGGTAATCTCAATATCCTAAAATTACACATGAATAATAATTTTTAAGGAAAAAATACAGCGGGGTATCGCATTTGTTGTTTTTGTTTTAAATTTCACAATAAATTAATTATCAATACATTAGTATATACAATCGAGCGAATTATTTAAATTTCTACTTATATATTTAAAAAAAATTTAAAAAAAATGCTCAAAAAACTTGCACGTAAAAAACAAAAAGTTTAACTTTGTGTCAATATATTTAAAACAAAAAATTTCAATAATTCAAATACAGAAAAATGGCAAACGAGAAAGACTCTAAACTCAAAGCTCTCCAAATGACGCTTGACCGCTTGGACAAAACTTATGGTAAAGGAACGGTTATGCGCTTGGGCGAAAAGCAGGTGGAAGAGGTTGAAATCATTTCAACTGGCTCTCTGGGCTTGGATATAGCTTTGGGTATCGGTGGCTTCCCCAAAGGACGTATCATCGAAATTTATGGACCAGAATCTTCTGGTAAAACAACTTTGGCTATTCATGCGATTGCAGAGTGTCAAAAAAAAGGTGGCATCGCGGCAATTATTGACGCAGAACACGCTTTTGACCGCTTTTATGCCGAAGCATTAGGCGTTGATGTTGAAAATCTTTTCATCTCTCAACCCGATAATGGTGAACAAGCCCTCGAAATTGCAGACAATCTTATCCGCTCAGCGGCTGTTGATATTGTCGTAATTGACTCGGTAGCAGCTTTGACACCGCGTGCTGAGATTGAAGGTGAAATGGGTGACTCCAAAATGGGTTTGCAAGCCCGTTTGATGTCGCAAGCCTTGCGTAAATTAACGGCGACGATTGGACGTACCAACTGTTGCTGCGTGTTTATCAACCAATTGCGTGAAAAAATCGGTGTTATGTTCGGTAATCCAGAAACAACTACGGGCGGTAATGCTTTGAAATTCTACGCCTCTGTGCGTTTGGATATTCGTAAGTCAGGCTCATCTATTAAGGATAAAGATGGTACTTTGACGGGTAACCACGTAAAAGTAAAGGTTGTCAAAAATAAAATGGCTCCACCTTTCCGTACTGCCGAGTTTGATATTGTGTTCGGTAAAGGTATTTCTAAATCTGGCGAAATTGTGGATTTAGGTACTGACCTTGATGTTATTCAAAAATCTGGCGCATGGTATAGCTACAAAGGCACTAAAATTGCGCAAGGACGCGAATCTGCAAAGCAATTTGTAGAAGACAACCCAGAAGTAGCCGTTGAAATGGAAACAGAAATTCGCGCTAAATTAGCCGACGGTCCCATCAAAGCGATTGCGGTAGTAGAGGAAGAAGACTAACAAATAGTGTAAAATATAGGGTTGACGAATTAACTTTGGTTTCAAAAATCTGCTGCTCGTGGTCAAACACTTGCAGCTTTTTTTTGCCATAAAAGGGAAAAATATACTTTTTTATACCTCATTGATAAAGGTAAGTAGGTAAACGTAAATATTCGTTAAACTTTCGGAAAGGTATTCACCGTTGAAAATCAATGAGTTACCCGAAATATTAGATTTTAAAAAATTCCCAATTATTTAAGTTCACCTACTTATGTGTAAATTTGTACATCATACTTCGAACTTCGTACATTCACTACCCCCTCAGTATTTTGCTTGATTTTTATACAATTTCAACCAATTTAATAAAGCAAAAATTGCAATGGCTAAGAAAATAATATACATAAACGTGAATAAATACATTTCTTTTTGAAAATAAATTATAGGTGCTACGATATCCACTAATACCCACAGTATCCATGCTTCTATTTTTTTGATGGCTAAGAAAAAATTGCCAAAAACACTCATAACCATTATCAGCGAGTCGGCATAGGGGAATGAGGCGGCTTCTTTGAATAAATCTGGCAGCCATATATGAAATTTGGACACCATATTACCTAATGCAAAAGTGCCGATAACTATACTCACTACCATAGCCGCCTGTTGAGGTCGTGTGAGGTAGCTGATTTTGACAATATTATCTCGCGAAACGCTATCTCGCCGTGTCCATTGCCACCAACCGAGTACGCCTGTTGCAAAAAAATAGATTTGCAATAGCATATCGGAATACAGATTGAATTGATAAAAAACAAAAAAAGATAAAGTGACATTGACCAAACCAATAGGCCAGTTGATAATTTTTTCTTTCGCACTCAGCCATACTGCTAACAAACCTGCTATGGTGGCTACCACCTCAACCCAACTCATAGGCGAACCCCAAGCGGTGAAGGCGACACTTTTGACACTGAAAAAGTCTATCATATAGGGATTTAAGTTACTTAACTTTCAAATCTTTTTCAAAAATCGTATATTGCCATTTTTCCAAACCATCTTTATTGATAGTCTGAATGGTCACTTGGCGTTTGCCTTTTTCGCCCGATACCATTATTTTTCCAAAATTATTCTCAATGAGCATTGTGCCTTGCACCCGCAACGGGTTAGCTTGCTCGGCTTTGCTTGGGGTAGCCACACCTGATGTCACAGCCGAACAAGTAAACTCGTGCAAAGGATAAAACCCCTTAGGCTGAAAGCGTAACAACTCACTAAAATGCCTATCGCCCGTTAGGAAAATAATGCCCTTGATTTTATTTTGTGTGATAAAGTCCATCAACTCTTGCCATTCGGCAGGGTAAGCCATAAAGCACTCCTTGTCTTTTGCCATCGGATTGAGCATCTGCCCGCCAGAAGTAATAAATTTGAAAGTTGCATCAGAAGAAATTAAGCTATTTTTCAGCCAATCTAATTGTTTTTTGCCATAAAAAACCTTGTTTGGGTTGGGTTTGCCACCTATGCTATCAGGCATATCATCGGCAGAACGGTGGTAGCGGTCATCCATCATAAAGAAATCGCAGTCGCTCCATCTGAATTTATTATATACACCTTTATTGTCCGATTCGCCAAAACTCTTATTGCCCCAATATTTTTTAAACGTTTCGAGAGCATTTTCCTTCAATTCGTAAGACGCATCGCTATCATTAGGTCCAAAATCATGGTCATCCCAAGTGGCATAATTGGCGCGGGTCGCGCGCAGTTTCTGCATTTGCGGGGTCTTAAAATTATAAGAATACCGATAGGCGATACCTGCCTCTGAGCTATAATCTGATTCGCGGAGGTAGAGGTTGTCGCCCGTCCAAAGCATAAAATCGGATGCTGTATTACCCATCGTTTCTAATATTTTAGGGTCTTGACCGTAAGGTTTGCCTGGTCGGTCATAGGTCGGGTCGTTGATATAAAAACAAGAACCGACCAAAAAAGAAAAATCAGGCGCCGTCTCTCGCCATTCCCATAGTTTTTTGGTTTTAAATTCGGTTTGGAAGGGCAAATCCACTTTTTTATCATTCAAATTTAGAATATACTCATATGCCGTATTCATCTCCAAATCAGAGAGGGCAATTTTGATAGGGTTGTAGCGTTTGCCTAAAACGCCTTCATAATTAACGGTATGTGCCGTCTCGGGTTTGCCTTTTTCTTGAACAGTGAGGTTTACTTTTTTGACATCGGGAGATACTTCAAGCCAAATCAAGGCTTCTCGGTGCTCAATATAGCCAATCATAGGACCCGAAACGAGCACTTTTTGCGAAAAAAGGCACGTTGTTAGAAGAATACCTAAAAAAAGAAATTTTTTTTTCATAGAAATTTTACTTTTGCCATCATTCAAAAGAGAATGGATAGTTGATGAAGGGTAATTAATTAATTTAAAAAAGTTATTATTCTTTTTCCATTATCAATCTTTCATTAAATTGACTATCAATTTTTTATAAAAAATTTTATACTTTGGGCAAATTTAAGTGTAATTTTGCTCAAATTAAAACTACATAAAACAAACATGCTATGGCTTTGAACAAACTCATAGAACATACACTACTAAAACCTGATAGTACCCTTGATGATATTCGCCGCCTGTGCGACGAATCGCTCCAATATCAATTTTTTGGTGTGTGCGTACCGCCTTATTTTGTGAAAGACGCGGCGCGTTTTCTGAACGAACAGGCGAAAGTAGCAACTGTTGTTGGTTTTCCAATGGGCTATGCCACTATTCCTGCAAAAGTAGAAGAAATAAAACGCGCTTTTGACGAAGATGCCGATGAAGTAGATGCTGTCATAAATATTAGTGCAGTTAAAAGTGGCAATTGGAGTTATGTAAAAAACGAACTTGATAGTATGATGCGCGCCGTTTCGATAAAAGGGAAAATTATGAAACTGATAATCGAAACAGGGTTACTCACCAAAGCCGAAATCAAGCAAGTATTAGAGATTGCTCAAGATAAGAGTGTTCAGTTCATCAAAACCTCTACGGGGTTCAATGATGGAGGGGTTACACCCGAAGTAGTACAGTTTTTAAGGGAACATATGCCGCCTAAAATGAAAATTAACGCATTTGGCGGTATCAAAACCTTCGAGCGTGCCGAAAATTTAGTGCATGCTGGCGCAGATAGAATAGGTACATCAGAGGGTGTACACATCGCTTTACAAATGGCATTATAATGCCCCCCTCTCAGTCATGCCTTTGGCTTGATGGAGCGCACAAACCATATTCATTATTAACAAACAATAAAAATTTGCAATATGAGACTACTGTTTTTACTCATGTGCTTTATATCGCTTAATAGAGTAAGCGTAAATGCCCAAATTACTGTTAACGAGGAACCCAATATCAGCCGCATGATGGCTGTATATGCAGGAGGTATTAAGCCAACTACTAACGTACCTATACCCGACGCGCCCAATGTAAGGATCATTGATGGCTTCCGTATTCAATTGTTGGCAACTACTGACCGCCGCAAAGTAGATGAAGCATTGGTTCAATTCGGTGGACGCTATCCGGGCGTATTCAGTACATGGTCGCAAGCAGCTCCTTATTATCGTGTGCGCGTTGGTGGCTTTGCTGCCAGAACTGAAGCAACGAACTATTTGAATAGAATAAAAAAAGACTATCCAGATGCGTATATCGTACCTGATAGAGTGAAAACATCCGAAATAACACAATGATTTCAAAAGATACCTCAAGTGGTGGGCGTATTGATTACGTACTATCAAGCCTATATCTAAGCCTTGTTGGGATTGGAATATTGATGATTTATGCCGAAGGGTATAAACAAGGTTATGATATGGAATTTGGTGAGTTTATGGTAAAGACATACGCAGGCAAGCAAATGATGTTTTTTGGCGTTTCGATAGTGTTATCCTTACTTATTTTTACTATTGATGCTAAGTTTTGGCGGGTTTTTGCTTATCCAGTCTATGGTGTGGGTATTTTTTTCCTTATTATGGTATTATTATTTGGTAAAGAAATACATGGCACAAAATCATGGTTCAATATCGCAGGGTTCGGGTTCCAGCCCGTTGAGCTTGCCAAATTGGGTACTTGTATCGCTTTGGCAAGTTATATTGCTTCACCGAGTGTCAATTTAAGAGACATTCAGCCGCGTTATGTATTGGCGGGCATACTGGGTTTGCCGATTATCTTGACCCTTTTACAACCCGACCCTGGCTCTCTTTTGGTGTTTTTCTCATTCAGTATCATGCTTTTCAGAGAGGGTTTGTCACCGACACCCTATATTATAGGTCTTTCACTCCTTACTGTATTCATTCTTGCCTTAAAATTTACAGCGGATCCCAATGAATTAGTCATGTATCTGACAATGCTCGTTTCGTTGTTATTTGGTTTCAATATCGCACAACGACAACGTCTTTGGATAGGTGTGGTTATGGCATCTATATTAGTTTCTACTTATTTATATTTCAATGGTAATAAAGAATTTGGCTTAATCCTAAGCGTATTGATGGTACTGGTATTTGCGATAGTGCATAGCCGCAAAGGGCGTTTTCGCTTGGTCATTATGGGCGCGGGGTCTTTGATAGTCGCAACAGCCTTAATATATTCTACCAATTTTGCTTTCAATAATTTCTTAAAAAAACACCACCAAGAGCGGATTAATATTTGGCTGGGTATCGGTAAAGTGAACCTGCGTGATGCTGCCTACAACCTCAATCAATCAAAAATGGCGATTGGGTCGGGCGGCTTTCAAGGCAAAGGCTTTTTGGAAGGTACAATGACTAAATTGAATTTTGTACCTGAACAACATACCGATTATATTTTTTGTACCATTGGCGAAGAGCAAGGCTTTCTCGGGGTCTTTGCTGTCATTGCCATTTATGTCCTCTTTCTCTACCGTATTATACAAATTGGCGAGCGCAATCGTTCCAATTTTGTGCGCATTTACGCCTACGGACTGGTAGGTATTTTCTTTTTTCACTTCTTTATAAACATCGGCATGACGATGGGTTTAGTGCCTACTATTGGTATTCCTCTTCCTTTCATTTCGGCTGGCGGATCGTCTTTGATGTTTTTTTCATCCATGATAGCAATACTTATTCGCTTGGATAGTAGTCGGTATATGGTTTAGCCTACCTCCTCAGTTTTTTAAGCATTACATACTTTTCAAAAATAAAAAAAATTAAAACTATTACATATTCAAATCCTATCACCCAAAAGTTTTCGGCAGGTTGTGAATAAGCGTAGTGAATATAGGTCAATGGCAATAAAAATGTCCAAACAACTAAATAGCGATAAGACGTAAAAACCGACAACACCAACAGAAAGGATGCATACCACGGATGTACAATCGCTGCACAAAGAAAATATACAGACAGTATAAATAAGGCTTTTTCAAAAAATAAACCTACCGCAATTGGTTTATCAGATAATGAATATCCAAAAATTCCTTTTTGCGATACCCCCTCAGTATTCCCCCCTTTTTTAGAAAAAAAAGTCAATATCATAATAGATGTAACAACTACGATATTCAAATTCCGAGAAATGGTTATGATAGGATTGAACCCCCATTTTGCCATCTCTATATAACTATACATGTAATACACGCTCGCATTGAATTCAAATTTTTGAAAATATAAATTCAAACTGGTTCGTATATTATCAATAAACAAGTCATTATACAAGGGATAAAACAATAATATTAAAGATATGGCTACCAAACTGCCATAAGCCATACTTTTTTTCCAACCTAAATATCTTACCATCAAAGGCAAAAGCATCAAAGGCAACATCTTTGATGCAACGGAAAGTGCAAAAGCAAAAGCACTTGAAAAAAAGTGCAACTGAACGCTGTTCCGTTGATTGTCATGAGATACAACGGAATACTGTTCCGTTGTACTTTTTAATAAAAATATCGCTAATAGAAAAAAGAATATCATCGCTGCTTCAAAGTGAGCATTGCCGCATAATTCGATGATAATCAAGGGATTGAGGACATAAATTAAAATATTTGAATGGCGTGGTACATACCTTTCCAAAAGTTCAAAACTTTTGGAAAGGTGTGCAGATGTGGGTATCATTTTATACAATAAATAAATACTCCCTACCTCGCAAGCCAATAAAAAAAACTTAGTAATCACCATCGCCCCAAATACGCTTTTGGGAAATAACCAAACACTAAATGCAAACACGCCTTGACACGCAGATGGATACACAGAAAAGTAATTTTCAGAATTGAGCTTGGCGTATAATTCAGGCGTAAGTGTATCCGTAAATAATTGATTATCAAAATAATAGGAGGGTTTGAAATCAAACGGATTGATGCCGAGATGGATTAATCTCCCATCCCATATAAAGCGGTAAATATCTTCCGATAAATTGGGTTCACTGAATAGCAAGCACCCCCTCAGTATTACACCCCCAAAAAGCCAAAATTGAGTGGGTGTATAGGTTCGGAAAATTTTAAAAGTATCCCGAATCTGTATATCATTGCTCTCCTTTTTTACTTTATACAAAACATGAAAATAAAGTAAAAACAAGGCTGCGTAATCAAAAATAAGATGCGTAAAACCTTGTCTATCAACACGGTATCCTAAGTCGAGGACAAAAAAAAGCATAGCCAATAGTGTCAAGGCATCGGCTATGCTTATATATTTTTTCACGTTACAATTAACGATTTAAATGCTTTACAGAAATAATAGATATAGCACCAAAACCTACGGCTAAGAACACATGGAATACGATAAACTCATATACCTCATGCGTAAGCCCCCAATAAGCAGCACCCGCAAAAATGATAGCCAATACAAATTCAAAAATGGTAGAAAGTGGCAAACGCTTGGGCAAGTAAAAACCTTTGCTGCCTTTGTTTTTGTCCTCATCTAAACCGAACTTTGGGGTGCGCACAAAGTCGGATTTGCGCCCAGTATAGCCTTCTATTACCGCCGCCGTATTGTGCAAACTCATCCCCATTGACATCGGAATAAACACGGGAATTAAGCGCGTAACGCGCCAAAACGCGGGCCAATACTCCAGTTTTCTAACGCTTTTCTCCAAATTCGCTTCAAATGTCAAGGCAAATATGCTAAACATTCCTATCAAAGAGATATTAAAAAGATGGGTATTCATTTCCAAACGGGGCAAATAAAACATCAACGGTACGCTGACCACAGCCGCTGTAAAGAACAATAAAAACACCCCACTCGCCATCAAATGTTGTGTAGCGTGTATGCGTTGGCGCGAAGTCAAAGGCGTATTCCAAACCATACTTAGTAGTTTACGTGCGTTTTCAGCACCGCCTTTCATCCAACGGAATTGTTGCCCTTTCAAGCCATTCATATCGGCAGGTAACTCGGCAGGAGAACCCACTTCTTCTAAATATTCGATACGCCAGCCTTTGGTTTGGGCGCGATAACTCAAATCAAGATCTTCGGTGAGGGTATCCGAATGCCAGCCACCCGCGTCTTCAATCGCCGCTTTGCGCCATATGCCCGCCGTGCCATTAAACTGTAAGAACAAGCCGCCCCGCGCACGTCCCGCTTGCTCAACTGTAAAATGGACATTCAATTGCAAGGCTTGCAAGGCTGTTATCATCGAATAATTTTCATTCAAATGTTCCCAACGGGTTTGCACCACGCATATCTTAGGGTCTTTTGAAAAATGCGGAATTGTTCGTTGCAAAAAATCGGGATAGGGCAAAAAATCGGCATCAAATATTGCCAAAAACTCGCCTTTTGCCATCGGTGTCGCATCTTTCAAAGCCCCCGCCTTAAAACCATGACGATTTGGACGGCGGACGTGTTCAATATCAATACCTTGTTGCTTATAGTAGGCTACTTTTTTCGCAATCATTTCCACCGTCTCGTCATCGGAGTCGTCAATGACTTGGATTTGGAGTTTATCGTGCGGATAATCCATTTTTACCATATTGTCAATCAATCGCTCGGCAACGTATTGTTCGTTGTAGAGGGGCAACTGAATAGTCACATAAGGTGGAGGAACTGGCATCGCTGGCGTTGGATTCTCGCCTCTTTTGCGATAAATAACGAGAAGGTCTGCCTGCAAGACACAATAAGTAGTAATGCAAAGGACGCAAAGGCAATAGATACCGAGAAGAATATAACCGAAGGTTATCATGAATTTTTATTTTGGTTTGCTACCGTTTGTTTCAGGAATAATTAGTGTACAAAGAGACAAATATTTATGCAAATGTCACAATATTTAGATTGTTTTTATTGAGAAAATTTTTGAGATAAGGAAAATAGTATAAAACATAATCAAATTAATTATAAATAAAATTATTTTAAATTTTTGTAACCAAATATTTTATATTTAAAAAACAAAGCGTATCTTTGTATCAAATAAGTGAAACAACAAATTATAATAACTTAATGGCGTAAGACGCTTGCTATGTGTCGCCCAACTATTCAAAACCACTTCAATTTTGCACATTTACGCTTCTCCTTGATATATGCGTTTAATGTTAGTTTGGTCTTTTTTAAAAGTTAAATGGCTTGACACACGTCGAGCCATTTTTTAATTTATTGCCTCATAAATCACGTCTTGAACCTTTTTTCGATACTCCCCATTAATCAACTTATTATTATTCATATCGGGATAGGTGCGGTTGGAGAGAAAAATATAGATAAGATTGTGGTCAGGGTCGGCATAAAAAGCATTGCCCGTGAAGCCTGTGTGTCCGAAGGTATGGGCAGAGGCTTTGTCGCTCATATTGGGATTTTTGGCGGCGTTGAGTTCTTTCATATCCCAACCGTAGCCGCGCCGTGAACTACCTCCTTGTCGGCTTGTGAAAAGGGATATGGTTTCGGGGTTAAGATAGCGGATGCCCGCATATTCGCCTTTATTTAAGAGCATTTGTAGCAAAATAGCCAAATCTCGTGCCGTTGAAAAAAGCCCTGCATGACCACTCACACCACCTAACATTGCCGAAGCCATATCATGTACGTGTCCACGAATGGGACGCATCCGAAAATAACCATCTTCTTCGGTGGGGGTGATGTTACTTTCATCAAATTTGTGCAGAGGATTGAACAAGGTGCGGCTCATACTGAGGGGGACATAAAAAACATCATGGGCATAGATATCCAACGTTTTACCAGACACGTTTTTAATCAAATAAGTCATCAATATCATACCCAAATCGGAATAGAGATAGTTTTTATTGTCACGCAAAGGGGTTTGAATTATTTCTTTCAAAATACTATCAACATATTCTGCTTTGATATATAAATTTTTAGCCACCTCTATGGGATAGTCGCTCGAAAGGGTAGAAGCAAACCATTTAGGTGAGGGAAATTGATGGGTCTTGCCATTATATCTGGACATTGCCATTATATTTTTATAAAAAGGTATCCATGACACAAAACCCGCTTGGTGTATCAAAATATCGCGTATCAAAATGTCCTCTTTATCTGACCCCCTCAGTATTGGAAGGTAAGTTGAGGCTTTTTCGTTGAGGTCAATCTTGCCTTCTTCGTAGAGTTTCATCAAGGATATGGTCGTTGCAGCGCATTTGGTAATTGAAGCCAAATCGTAGAGGTCGTCTGTGGTAGCGGCTTGAGTTTTGTCATAAGTATGGTAGCCAAAGGCTTTGTGATAGACCACATGCCCGTCTTTGGCGACCAATATTTGACAACTTGGAGCTGCCCGTGCAGCTATCAATTCTTCGGCAATGGCATCAATTTTTTCAAGCGTTTTGCCATTCATGCCTACGGCTTCGGGTTTTTCGATATGCCATTCTAAATGTTTGATTTTTAAACTATTATAACCCATACCGCCCTTCGCTTTATCGCTTGCTGTAATAGGCAGTTTCCCCTTAAATTCAAATGCGCCAAACAAGCCTTGTGCAGCCAATTCCTGCGTCATTTTGTCTTCATCGTAGGCGCAAACAAGGTTCGGAATATCATCAAAATATTTCAGAGAATAAGGATTACCAAACACCACCAGCACAACTTTTGTCACTTGCGCCAGTTCTTGAATAAACGCTTTTTGTATCGCCGTAATACCAAAATCATGACGTGCCGTTTGCTTCATATCGTGTAAACCTACTATCACTATCATCTTTTTCGATAAATATTGCAGCATTTCCGCCTTTTTGCCTTCCGTAAAAACATTAGGCAAATTGAAATGATTATACACGCCAAAGTTGTTGAAGGCAGATTGAAACGCCGTTAAGCGCGTAGCCCCTACGCTAACCGTTGCCATGCTGTCGGGTTGATAGTTTTTAAAAGGTAGTGTTGCACCTTCGTTGCGCACGAGGGTCAAAGCGTTTTCAATCAAATGACGCTTGAGGGTTTTACTGTTGTAACTGTTGATGTCTTCACGGATATTAAAAAGCTCAATTGGTGATGGTGTTATCACCAAACCCATTTTATATTTAGAATGCAATATTCTTTTTACACTTTTCGCTAAGTTAAGCGTATCCACTTTTCCCTCTTGGATACCTGTCATGATGGCTTCAAAAGCATCAGGCAAATTGTCGGGCAAACACAATATATCATTACCAGCTTCCAGCGATTTTAGAGCAATCGCTCGGTTTGAATAGTGTTTTGTCAAACCTTTCATATCCAAACCATCAGAGAATATCAAACCGTCAAAGCCTATTTCATTACGCAAAAGGTCGGTTATTGCCTTTTTGCTTAGGCTGGCTGGCATATTATGGGTATTATCAATAGTCGGAATATTCAAATGCGATACCATAACGGAATTGACACCATGCTGATTTAATACTCGAAAAGGCATCAATTCAATAGCATCAAGACGGCTTCTGTCATGCAGAATAACAGGTAATTCAAAATGCGAATCCACGTCCGTATCACCATGTCCAGGAAAGTGTTTAGCACAAGCTATAACGCCATTGTCTTGCATGCCCTGCATATATTGATAGCCTTTTGCAGCTACATTATATTTATCCTCACCAAAACTGCGCTCGTTGATAACGGGGTTTTTCGGGTTATTATTCACATCAATAGCGGGGGCAAAATTAATATGCACACCCACCCTTTTGAGTTCTTTCCCAACCGTTGCGCCAAATTGATACAGCCATTTATTATCTTCAATGGCTCCCAACATCATCTGACGAGGGTAAGCAATAGCCGCATCTTTTAGCCGCATATTCAAGCCCCACTCTGCGTCCATCGCAATCAAAAGCGGTATTTGGCTGGCGGCTTGATAGCGATTGGTCAATTCGGCTTGCTTTTCGGGAGTGCCTTGAAAAAAACACAAACTGCCAATGTGGTAGCGGCGAATATAGTAAAGAATTTCGCCAACATGGTCTGACCCCGCGTTGGATTTGGCACGTATCATAAACAGTTGCCCAATGCGCTGTGTGTCGCTCATAGTGGCATATTGACTATCAACCCATCGGTCTTCGGCGGACCTTTGGGCATTGCAAAATGTTGATAGTGAAATTAATATGTAAAAAATAAATGAAAGTCGCTGCACAGTTGCTGTTTTATTATGTTACGCTACCTCTTTTGGGTGCAAAATTATTCTAATACCTATAAACAACAAAATGCAATCCACATTTATATCGTATTTTGCAGTCTTTATTAAATAATTTCGATATTATGCTGAAAAAACCTTTTACACTTGCCCTTCTTTGCGGCATAACTATTTTTATATTATCCGTTATCCCTGCCGATGATTTCCCCAAAGTAGAAACATGGTGGGATTTGATAGAGGAAGATAAACTCGTACACCTTGCCATGTATGGTATATTAGCGGCTCTAATACTGAGGGGGTATGTTCAGAAACAGCCCGTAACGACGATGCTATTATTCGGTATATTTATAGCCTGTTCATCATATGGTTGGTTTTTAGAATTTGTGCAAGGGACATTTTGTTCAGATAGAATGTTTGAAAAAACGGATGGTGTTGCCAATATGCTCGGTGCGGCTTTGGTACTACCCACATATAATATTTTTTTTAAACCCAAAAACACAAAATAATAGGTAGAATAAAAAACGCACTCTGGTAAGCTATTTGGAATAGATTGTATATGGGTCTTCAACAACGAATCTTTACAACTTATTTTTTTTACACTTACAATTTGCAACCAATAACTTACAATCTTATATCTTATTTTTTCTTACTTACAATTTTCGCAACCAATAACTCACAATTTACAACCTTACAATTTTAGCATATAATCTTACAAATTATAATCACAACGACTAATAAAAGTAAAAATAAAATCCCGAATAGAGCCAATTGTTCTGTTCGGGATTTTTATATGAATTAGAAGATTAAAAATCACCCATCGTTTCGGGCAATTGCGCTAAGGCTTTTTCCAATTGTTCTTTATTGGGTGCTACGCCGTGCCATTTGTGCGAACCCATCATGAAATCCACACCTGCGCCCATGTCTGTTTTCATCAATATCACGATTGGTTTCCCTTTGAAGGCACGTCTTTTGGCTTTGCGCAACATGGCAACCATTGATGCCATATCATTACCATTTTCTAATTTTAACACATCCCAACCGAAGGCTTTGAATTTGGCAGGTAAATCGCCTAAACTCATCACGTTTTGAGTAGAACCATCAATTTGCTGACCATTCCAGTCCACAGTCACGATAAGGTTATCCAATTTATGATGGGCTGCAAACATAAACGCTTCCCATACTTGCCCTTCTTGCAATTCGCCATCGCCCGTCAATGCCCACACGATATTTTTTTCGCCGTCTTGTCTCTTAGCCAATGCTACGCCATTTGCTACCGAAATGCCTTGACCCAACGACCCAGAAGCAATACGCACACCCGGCAAACCTTCGTGCGTGGCAGGATGCCCTTGCAAACGACTGTCTAATTTGCGAAACGTACTGAGTTCGGGAACGGGAAAGTACCCCGACCTTGCCAAAGTGCTATAAAAAACGGGAGAGATATGCCCATTTGATAGAAAAAACATATCTTCATCTTTGCCGTCCATGTAAAAACGCTTTTTACGCTTCATCACGGCAAAGTATAAGGCAGTGAAATAATCGGCGCAACCTAACGAGCCGCCTGGGTGACCCGATTGGCAATTATAAACCATACGCACGATGTCGCGACGCACTTGGGAAGCCGTTTTTTCAAGGCTTTCTATCTGAGGAGTAGATTTTTGAGCGATTTCTGACACTTTTAGAATGTTTTTTCGTTTAATAAAGAATTGGATTTAAAATATGCGCACAAAAGTAATAAAAATGCGTTTTGTGCATGAATTTTGGAAAGTCTAATTTGCAAGTCTATTTATTTTTATCCATTCGCTATACAATACTGTACCTGAATGACTACATTGCGTCTAAAGAGACGTATTAAGTAGGCGTATAAAAATAATTGACATTTTCTGTCGGGCTTAAAATTGGAGAAAATATGTAGAATTTTCTCCAATTTTAAGAGCCGACTAAAAAGAAAATGTCAATTACTTTAGCCCAACTACTAAAATATCTGATTTTCACAATTATAAAACAATCTGAAATGATAAAGCTACTCAAAAACTTACCCCCTCAGTATTTACTAATGGGCATAATATTTTTCATCACATTGCCCGCTTGTAGAACGAAAGAAGGCTGTGCGGCTTCTCAGAAAAGCTATGTCAACAATATGGAAAAAAAGAGTAACGGAGGTAAATCCAATCTTTTTTCTAAAAGTATGCGTAAGAAAATGAAAAAATAAGGGCATGTAGTCATTTCTTCAATGCCTCACCTATTTGATTGAGTGCGTAAACGCTTAAAAATATCATAAAGCCAGGGCATATTACCATCCACCAAGCGGCAGGATTGTTCCGCGCAATCGCGAGCATAGAGCCCCACGTTACTTGCTCTAATGGCAAACCGAAGCCAATAAACGTCAAAAAGGCTTCCATCAATATCAAATTAGCGATGCCAAAAATCATCGCTACCAACACAGGCGTGAGGACATTTGGCAAAACGTGTCGCATAATTATACGAGCATCTGACAAACCCAAAGCCGAAGCTGCTTCCATATACTCCAATTGCCGAATACGCATTACTTCGCCTCGTACCATTCGCGCCAATGTCGTCCAACTCACCAAACCCATAAATACGATTAGGCTCAAAACGCTCATATTACCATTGACTGCCACCATACCAAAAAGCCACAAAATAGTGGGTACGGCTTGTATGATTTCTACTATCCGCATCAACAGATTATCCAAAGGAAACGTTGATTTTTTATTGAAAAAAGGTATTTTTTCTAATGAAAAATCGAAAAAACGGATGAGTATATAGGTTAATATAATAAGTAGTAGATAGGCGTAAAAAGGCATTTGTTGTTGAAAGAAAACGAGGAGATAAAAGCCACAAAGGAAAAATAGTACCCCCCTCAGTATCAGACCCATTTTTGTCAATTTGAAACGGTCATTGCCATAATAGCCTGCCGACAAGCCCAACAATAAGCCAATCAATACCGCAATGCTCATACCACCCAAACCGACTAATATCGCTGTTTGAGTGCCTGCCATCAAACCCGCTAAGGTATCGCGCCCCAATTGGTCAGTCCCTAACCAATGCCGATAGTAGAGTGAAGTAATATTTTGCGCATCAAAAGGGCTTTTAAAATCATCATTTTTTCTATCCTGAGTACCAGGTGCATAAGGCACTAACGGCGGTATCTTAGCTGTTGCGCTATCCGCAGCAAGAATATTGCCGAGCAATGCCACAACGATTAATACAAGCAAAATGCCAACTGCACCCTTTGCCTTGCATAGCTTTTTGGATAAAAATGAAAACGACAACTTAGTGGTACGATTATTTATAAGTAATTGATAATGAAATATTTAGATAATATTTAAAAATATCATACAGCGTTTCATAACGACTTAGCGGCAGATTTTAATTCACTTTAATAGCACTATTTTCAAAAATAATTGACCAGCCCATACTTTGCGCCAATACGCGGAGGGCATCGAAATTTTTAATACCTTGCGTTTTGACCGTCGTCATAAAATCACTGTTTAGGGCTTGGGTTCTAATTGTTTCAACCGCTTTTTTGTTCAGCCGCGTATAGTCTTCGCTCGTAAATTGGTTAAAAACGCCGTTGGCAATATCGTAGTAGCTAATATCGGGTTCGACGGCAATGATAGTGGGTTCTGGAATATTCGATATGTGTAATACCTTCTGCGTTTGGTCAGCCTCTACTTTCATATTCGAGAGGTCATAACCCGCCGATACTTTGGCTTTCACTTTCAGCAAAATTTTTTTTGTAGAGGAAAAAAGGTAGTAATCTTTGGAGTCTTCTTCGCTGTATATTTCCGAGAAATAACCCTCTAAAGTCACCAGTTTTGACACATTTTTGGTATGTTCCAATAGAATTTGTGCTTCTTCTTTGCGTTTGGGTGCATCATTGCTATACCACCATCTGGCGATATAGATACCTATCGCCAATGCAAAAAGCAACCCCACCATGTAGAGATATTTCTGATTGTTTTGCATGAATGATGTTTATAAATAAATGTAAAGGTTATTTTATGGAGCAAATATAGGGAAAATACTGGAAACTTGGATTTCAGTATAAAATTAAAGAAATTTAGGTATAAATCTGGAAGGTGATTGTTTTCTTAAATCACCCCATGGCATCATTTTGAAATTAGGATAAGTAATATATAACCACCTTTTAGCTCTTGTTACTGCAACATAAGCTGTATTTTTTTCTTCTTCCAATTTATCTTTTTTTGCCCTGTAATCTGGGAATGTACCTTCATTCATACCCATTAGAAAAACTACGTCGAAACCTAAACCTTTCGCAGTATGTACAGTTGCTAAAGTTAGACCTTTTTGTTTATTCAGTTGTCGTTGAGCATTGGGATGTAAATGAGATTCAGGCTCTTCAAGAGCTAATAATGGGAAATATGGCTCTTTAGGTTGCGTATTTTTGCCGCTATTTTCCCAAGAAACAAAAGATTTGAATGCTAAAAGTGATGCCCAGGAACGTGTACCCATGCCATGATAATCTAATTCAAACACGTCAGATTCGCCATCTTTATAGTGTATTTTCATAGTTTTATGCAAATCACGAACTTTTTTGGGAAATGGCGTTATCTCAACATTGTCTTTAGTAGATTGTAAGGCTTCATTTAATTCAGTCAATTTACCTTAAGAGTGACATTTTTTCTCTCAATACCCAAGGCTAAATTAAGCACTTTGAGGAAAGATGTCTTTCCTGAATTATTACTACCAACTAAAAGAGTAAGCGGTGTTAATGACACTTCTACTTCTTTAAGTGAACGAAAATTCTTTATTCGTACTTTTTCAATTAAAATTCCCATACTATGCGTGTTTGGTTTTTGAAAAATTGGTTTTACAGTTTGTTCATTAAAATTTGGTGCAGGCAAATACGGAGGTTTATGTACTCGTTTTCGGCTATTTCCATAGGAATGCTTAAAGATTTTACCTTTATTTGTTTTTTTTTATCACCTTTACCCACCAAGTTAAATATTCAATTATTATCAAAGATATGTTTTTAATTCAACCCCGTCAAACTCTCCTCCAAAATCTTAATCATCCTATACCTTCCCATCCAACGAAACCAACGCTTTCAAATCGCTATTTGACATATTACCAATCCAGTTTTCGCCCACCGAAACGGTCATATCTGCTAAGTTCTTTTTGAGTTTGAGCATTTCATCTATTTTTTCTTCAAAAGTGCCTTGCGTGATAAGGCGATATACCATGACATTGCTTTTTTGTCCAATGCGATAAGCACGGTCAGTAGCTTGGGCTTCTACGGCAGGGTTCCACCAAAGGTCGTAGTGAATGACATTGGCGGCGGCTGTCAAATTCAAGCCCGTTCCGCCTGCTTTGAGCGATAAAATGAAGGTGGATACTGAGGGGTCGTTTTGAAATGCCTCTACCATCGCATCGCGCTGTGGGCGGCTACTACCACCATGCAAAAATAAGGGTTTTGTACCATAATTATCGTTGATAAAGGTGCTTAACAAATCCCCCATCTCGTGATATTGCGTAAAAATCAAGGTTTTTTCCTTGTTTTCGTAGATATTATCTAAAAGATTGAACAGCATATCCATTTTTCCCGACAAATTAGGGTCGCGTTTCCCTTTCTTCAAAAATTGATACGGATGATTACAAATTTGTTTCAATGCGGTAATCATTTTTAAAACTAACCCTTGTCTGGCGATGGTTTCACTTTCATCGTAAATAATTTTCATGCTTTCATTGACCACGTTTTGATAGATGGCTGCTTGGTCGGAAGTCAATGTCACATATTGGTTATTCTCAATTTTGTCGGGCAAATCAGCGATGATTTTTTTATCCGATTTTAAACGCCGCAGCATAAAAGGAGCCGTAATTTTTTTGAATAATGCCGCCTGTTTTTGGTCGTGGTCGCGTTGAATAGGGCGACCAAAATCGTCATTAAAACGTTTAAGCGCGCCCAAATAGCCTTTGTTTGTATAGTCCAAAATGCTCCAAAATTCGCTCAAACGATTTTCAACAGGCGTGCCACTCATCGCAATTCTAACATCCGCTTTGATATTTTTCACGCATTTTGTTTGTTCTGTATCGGGGTTTTTGATATTTTGTGCTTCATCAATAACTGTACAATACCATTTGCCTTGCTTCAATAGTTCTTGCTCATTTCGTGCGATACCGTAGGTTGTAATGACGACATCGGTATCATCCATTGCAAAAATTCGTTTTTGACCATGATAGACTGTTGCACGCAAATTAGGGGCAAATTTTTCAATTTCTTTCATCCAATTGGTCAATAAAGAGGTCGGCACAATGACAAGTGCCTTCTTTTTATCGCCAATCATCCCTTCTTCCTTGAATTTCAGGAGGGTTGCAATCACTTGTAGGGTTTTGCCCAAACCCATATCATCAGCCAATAAAGACCCAAAACCAATACGGGTATTTTTCAACAACCATTCATAACCCGCTATTTGATAGGGGCGTAAATTGGCTTGTAAACCCAACGGCAGGGGAACTGCTTCGGGATGAACAAAACTTTGGATAAAGGCGGCCGCTTCTTTGGTCAGCCCAATTTTCACACCTTCGTATTCTTCTGCAATAACCGTCTTAAATAAGTCTAAACCTGTTAATTCGGGTGGATTTTCGAGCTTTTTATACATTTTTTTCATATCCTCCTGTTCTACGAGGACATATTGGTCTTTTAGTTTGACAATGCCATTAAGCCCAGCCACCAATTGACCAAAATCTTTGACCGACAATCGTTCATCTCCAAGCGCAACTTGCCAATCAAAACTCACCAACTCATCAAAATTCAAAAAGGAAACGACAGGTTTATTGTCTTTAAATTTCTGTTTTGCCAATAAAGTTGCCTGTGGGCGCACCAAATGTTTTAGTCCGCGGGGTAGTAGAATTCGGATGCCAAAAAGACCTAAAGCGGGTAGTGTTTTAAGCATAACCGATACAAAACGCACATTATCGAAAGATAAATGCTTTGTACCTTGCGATTCAACAATTTTATTGAGTTCGGGAAAATATTCGGACAGCAACATCAAATCTTTCAATATATCAAACTTAATGGCTTCATGTATTTTCTTCTGAAAAATATCTTTCAACGGCACAGGCTCAGCCAATTCAGCACGTCTATTTTCTACTAAAATGGAGACATCAAAACCACTCGTTTCGTTTTCTTCGACTTTGAGAAGTGGCACATGGTCTTTGTGGGTGATATAAAAGTTATTAAGCCAAAGTTGTATCAATTGAGGCGTTTCGTCCTTGAAATACTGAGGGGGGGTATCATAAAAACTAAAGAGTTTCGCAATCGCACTATCTTCTGAACTTGCGCCTTCTGCTACACAAAACCCAATAAAAAGCGCACATAAACTATTCAAGGTTTCGGTAGCGGATTGTTGACTTTCCGTTTTGCCCATATCCACTTTGGTAAGCGTAGAAGGTATGTTTTTGCTTAAAATATTAAATTGCCCTTTTACATTTTCATTGATAATAGCGGGTAGCCATCGCACCCGATAAGTATGTGCCGATACCTCTAATAGCTGTGGCATGATAGCCCCATTTTTGGCAAGGTGTAATGAAAAACAGAAAATATCGTAAAGGGTTGCCAATGTTGGCGACATTTGCCTTCGATTTTCAACATTTTGGCTTATCAAAGCGTATAAAATAGTTCTTAAAATTTGGTTGTCATACGTTTTTGAAATGCCTTTTTTATCATCAATAATCGCTTTTTGTAACCATAGATTTTTATCTAAGAGCAATTTAACGGTATCCTCGGAAGCAAATTCAAATGCTTTTTTAGTGATTACGATGTCCCCCCTCAGTATTTTACGCGCTGCACGGTCTGTACTGTGATAAAGCCTCTCTATAAAAACTTTAAAATCTTTAGCGTAAAATAAAGGTTGTGGTTTTAGCAGCGACAATATATCGGCTTTGGTATCAGGTATTTGGGTAAAATCTAAATCATTTAAGCTGTAAATATCGTTTATAACTATTTTATTTTCAATATCTTGTGTAGATTTAGCATTTTCTTTTTTTGATTTTTTAGCTTTTGGCGCATCGCTTTTTGCAGGGTCATTGCTTACATTATCAGTCGCTTTATTCTCTAAAAGATTAGCTACCGAAGGGATGCGCTCTACCTTTTTATCCCCAATTTTGAGGTTATTTTTCTCTAATTCTTTAACCAAATCTAAACCATGCACCTCAAAAACCATAAAGGGATTGCGGTCAATTTCATCAGCAACGGTGTAAACAACGGCGGCTAAATGCTTGCAGGGGACAGCACTATCAGGGCAAGAGCATTTCATCCCAAAATCCCGCCATGTGCGTGGAAAAACTTTAATGCCCTTGTTTTCAGCAAATGACAACATTTCTTGCGGCAACTCTCTATTCAGTAATTTTGCCACAACGACTGGATTGCGGATGGCTTCGTCAATAATTTGTTTGTTATCGCTCTCGCTAAAAAGTGGAATAGTAATCGTGATGCGATAAGGGCGCGGGTCAGAGCCTTGCACTTTGGCTTGAATAACGTTTTTCTCAATTTCGACAGAGCGCACACGACCTGTATTGGCATACGTTTTCCCCCGAGGCAGGCGGTTAGAATGATCAATATTGGAGAGCGAATTGAGCCATTGTTCCCCCCACCAGGTTATACCATACTTTTTTGACATAGCTATGTTATGTTGGATTTGGTTATTGGAAAAATGCGTTAAGTAGGTATAAAAAATATCACGAAATCCCCTCCAATCGCTTTAAAAACGCCTGCAAAATATACGCTTCATTTTGAGCAAAACGCAACAAAAACTCTGGTTTTTCACTATCAGACAAAAATGAAATAGCTTTTTTATAATCAACAGCTTTTGAGGCAATATCAGAGCTTTTTTTGGCTAATTTATTTATCATTTCATTATCTATTTCTCAAAAATTATTGAACTCTTTTATGGCATCAGATAGTTTTTTCAAGCTGTTGGGCGCTGAGGCTACCTTCGCGGGTCAAAGTACGATTGACAGTTCTAAACTCGTAGTATTGATATTCGCTCATTTTTTTGTATGTTTAATTCAACCCCGCCAAACTTTCCTCCAAAATCTTTATCCGCGCCAAAGCATCCGCTTTCTTTTGCTGCTCGGCGGCAACAATTTCGGCTTTGGCATTGGCAACAAATCGCTCATTGCTCAATTTGGCATCTACTGATTTTAAGAAGCCTTGTTGGTAGGTCAGTTCCTTAGTGAGTTTTTCACGTTCTTCTTCTACGTTGATTTCTTGATTTAAAACCACGTAGAATTTATCCGTACCACTTACGAATGAAACGGCATTGGCAACTTCGCCGTCTGTGGCTTGCATACTTTCCAACACTGCCATTTTTTTAATCAAACTTCTTACCCCCTCAGTATTTAACAACTCTTTGATGCTATCCGAGTTTTGAAATTTGACTACCAAAGGCTCACGTTGTTTCAAGCCTTTATTATTTCTAACTTCTCTGATTTTTGAAATAATATCCTTAGCGGCTTCTACTTTTTTAATCAAATCTGCATCAAATTCTGTAGCTTTTGGGTATTTGGCTACGCAAAGGTCTGCCCCCTCCCTATTTTTACCATTCAATTGTTGCCAAATTTCTTCTGTGATAAAAGGCATAAACGGATGCAACATTGCCATGAGTTTTCGGAAAATGACCTCTGTTTTTTCCAATGTCACACGGTCAATGGGTTTGCCATATTCTGGTTTTATCATTTCGAGATACCATGAACAGTAGTCATCCCAAATAAAATTGTACAAGCCCATCAAAGCTTCTGATAAACGGAATTGCTTAAAATTTTCTTCAATATCCGTCAAAACCATGCTCAATTTGCCTTCAAACCAATCGACAGAAAGTTTTTCTACTTCTGAATGATAGCCCTGTTCAACTTCCCAACCTTTGATTAGGCGCAAAGCATTCCACAATTTATTGCAGAAATTACGCCCTTGCTCGCAGTATTTTTCATCAAAAAGCAAATCGCCGCCCGCAGGTGATGCGGATAGCATACCAAAACGGACACCATCTGCACCAAAGTCTTCAATCAATTTCAACGCATCGGGCGAATTGCCCAATTGTTTTGACATTTTCCGACGCTGTTTATCGCGTACCATACCCGTAAAATACACCGCTTTAAATGGTCTTTCTTGTTTCCACTCATAACCTGCCATCGCCATACGCGCAACCCATAGGAAAATAATATCCCAACCCGTCACCAATACGCTTGTCGGGTAGTAATAATTAAATTCTTTTGAGTTTTGAAAACCGTTGAGCGTAGAAATAGGCCACAACCAAGACGATGCCCACGTATCCAATACATCTTCATCTTGTTTGAGGTCTGAAATACTGAGGGGTATGTTTGGAAAATGTTTTTGAGCCAATTCCAAAGCCTCTTGTGCCGTTTCTGCCACAAAAGTTTCACCATTATAATAGTAGGCAGGAATGCGATGCCCCCACCACAATTGCCGTGAAATACACCAATCGCGGATATTATCCATCCAATGGCGATAGGTGTTTTTAAATGATTTTGGATAAAAATCTATATCATCGCCTTCAACGGCTACTGCTGCGGGAGCCGCCAATGCCTTCATATCCACGTACCATTGGAGCGACATTTTGGGTTCTACAACCGTATTTGTCCGTTCCGAGCGACCTATATTGGTTTTATAATCTTCTATTTTTTCTAAATTACCCGCATCTGTCAAAAGTTTTTTCATATGGCGACGTGCCTCAAATCTATCTACTCCAACGAGTGAGGCGATACCACATTTTTCATTCATCGTGCCGTCGTCGTTCAAGCTGTCAATGATTTCCAAGCCGTGTTTTTTACCCAATTCGTAGTCATTGGGGTCGTGGGCAGGCGTGACTTTCAGCGCACCCGTACCAAATTCAATATCCACGTAGTCATCAAAAATGATAGGAATTGCCCTATTGACTAAGGGAACAATCACTTTTTTACCTTTCAAATGGGCATAGCGAGGGTCTTTTGGATTGACCGCTACCGCAGCATCTGCCATAATTGTTTCTGGGCGTTGCGTTGCAATAACTACCCCCTCAGCCCCCAACCCCAAAGGGGCGTTTTCATCGGCAATAAAATATTTGACATGATATAGTTGAGCATTTTCCTCTCCATATATCACTTCTTCATTTGATAAAACAGTTTTGGCTTCACAATCCCAATTCACCATACGATAATCGCGGTAGAGTTTTCCTTTGCGGTACAAATCCACGAAACAGCGAATGACATCGGCAGAATAGCCTTCATCCATCGTAAAAGCCGTGCGCTCCCAATCGCAACTGGACCCCAATTTGCGGAGTTGTTGGAGGATGATGCCGCCATATTTTTCCTTCCATTCCCACGCATAGGAGAGAAATTCATCGCGGGTTAAGTCCGATTTTTTAATGCCGCGCTCCCTTAGCATCCGCACCACTTTGGCTTCGGTGGCAATAGATGCATGGTCTGTCCCTGGTATCCATATCGCATTTTTACCCTCCAAACGGGCTTTACGGGTCAAAGCATCTTGAATGGTGTTGTTGAGCATATGCCCCATATGTAGCATACCCGTCACATTGGGCGGGGGTATGACGATGCTAAATGGCTCGCGTTCATCGGGTTCGTTGTGAAAATAGCCCGACTTTTCCCAATGGCTGTACCATTTGTCTTCTATTTCGGAGGGGGTGTATTTCGTTGAGAGTTCTGACATAAGGCGATTTATAAATTATTTATGATATGTTATGCCCTTTTTCCTCCTTTTAGCATCGAAAAGGGCATAATTTGAGTTAATCAATTTGTGAAATATTGATGCTTATTTTTTGACATTGTAACAATTAGGTCTTTAAGTTCTCCTTCTAAAAAAGCGTTATTAACTCTATTTTTAAACCCTACTATCGTTGATTTAATAATTTGTATGTTGTCTGGGTGAAAGACATTATGAAACTCGGTTGCAATAATTAGTATTGAAGGTATAGTATATCTTGCCCTCATTTCTACTTTATGATTTTTTAAATCAATAATTTTTCTATTAATTTCAGCATATCCATTATCAGCTTCCTCTAATGTTATATAATGACTGTCATCTACTAAATAAGCTTCTTCGTAATCAGATTGAGACTCATCAATGCCAAAACTTTTAGAAGATTTCAAATATATCAGAATAAATTCACGTTCGGAATAAGAACTTTCACTATACCCTTGTACAAAATACCAATTTAACTCCAAGTTGCAAGGACCTAATAACCAAATACCATCGTTACTTCTCTTTAATTTTATATGCTTTACTTCCAAATAATCATTATCTAACATACTTAGAGAATACTTAAAATCCATTTCTGCAAGATTATTTAAAAGAATGTTGATTTTTACGTCGTCAAACTCCATAAACCAATCTCTACTTTTTTTAGGGTAAGTTTTAGCAATTACTTCCCTGAACTTTTGGACAGTCTCATGAGCATATTTATAAGGATCAATTTTTTGTTTTTCCAAAATAAAACTGTCTATTTCTTCTATATTTTTAAATCTTTTCTCTGGAGTTTGGTTCAAACATCTTTCAACAATTTCATCATGCAGGTCAAAACCTAATAATTTTATTCTTTCTGTACCATTATGTGGGTTATCATTAATAAACCATTGTAAAACCTGTCCCATTGCATAAATATCCATCATATTTGTAGGCACTACTCCTTTATCGTTTTGCTCTGGTGCAGAAAATGCATAATTTTTCAATATTTCACCTTTTTCAGTTTCCGCTTTGTAACTGAAACAGTCAGGGTTATAATAAGCTATTCCAAAATCAGTAAGATAAAATTCATCATTTAAAACAAGTATGTTTTCAGGTTTAATATCTCTGTGAATTATACCTGCGTTATGAATATTTTTTAACACTTGCATCAAAAAATCAAATAGTTTTAAAAATACTTTTTTCTTAAAAACTGGGTCTTTGATTTCTTTTGAGTATATTTTTAGATGTTTTTCATACTTTTTCATCAAAATTAACGGATAAAGCATTCCATCGATTGTTACTTCATCATAACCAAGTAATTTTACTATACCATAATTATTTTCAAGTAAAACTATATTTAAATATTCTGCTCTAAACCTTTCTAATTTTGACTTATTTTGTGTTTCATTTGTAAAAAACTTTACAGCAATTGCATTATTTAACAATTTTCCTTTAAAAACTAAAGAATTTGCTCCTTGTCCAATTGAAGTTTTATCAATTTGAAGTTTCCCTAATTTCAAATCCAATTCTGGATTTTCCTTGATATATCTTCTAAGTTTATTGTTTAATTCGTCCATAAATATATATTTTATGTTTAAATATCAAATTAATTTTACTAATGTCCACAAAAGTGCGCAAAAATAAGAAAAAGCAAGGAAAGAAACACCCCCTCAGTATAGAAGAATAAAAATGTGTTAATTTTAATGAAAAACTTGTTTGACAACAGAATAAACCGCTATATTTGAATTGTTATATACGTAAACTGTATTCAACGAGACAACTACAACTATCCCCTATGTCCACAATAGATGAAGATAAGCGAAATTTGCTTGCTTTGAAAAACAAGTTAGTCGTTTTCTCTATTTTTGATGATGATTTATCATTACCAATTAAAGAAAAAGAAATAGCCATAGATGCTATTTTAGACGACATGATTATTCTTTTAAAACGTATAAGAAATTATGAACAATCTGATGAAAATGAGTGAAAAGACGCTGTCTTTTGAAGAAATATTAAGCCTTTTTACCGATTTGGATACTGACGAAAAAGCAAGTGCTTTTCATCAGAAATTAAAAATTTATTTAGCCAATAAGACGAAAGAAGAGCGTCAATTTGTCGGCAGAATTTTCTTATCCCTCACTCGAGACAATGCTAACGAGTTATTACGTTCTATTGAAAAAAGAGGGGATATTGCCATGCTTGAAGAAATGCAAAAAATGTTGATGACATTTTCTCATCGAGCTATCCCCTCAGTATAAAAAGCAAAAACGGCAATTTTCATCTGAAAGTTGCCGTTTCTATTTACTATCAAAACTAAACTGTATTGAACGCCCTTACTTTTTTTTACCATATTCTAACGGGTCTTCATTAAAGCCAATATATTTTCTGGGTTCTTTTTTCTTTTCTGAAAGTCCTTCCAAAGCCTGAATGACTTGCTCAAATTGGGTATCGTATTTATTTTCCAATATATCCATACGTTCTGTCAGTTCTTGATAACCACTGATGAGTTGGCGCAATTTTACGAAAGTGCGGACGACAAAGATGCTGGCTTTGACAGCCGTTTCGCTATTCAAGACGCTTGCGAGCATGACAGCACCATGCTCTGTAAATGCGAAAGGGGGGTAGCGAGAGCCGCCTCTGGCTTCGTCAGTTTTTGAGGTCACAAATTGTGACCTCAAAGTTTTAAACTCTTCTGATGTGAGCTCAAACATGAAATCTTCTGGAAAGCGACCCATATTTCGCCTTACAGCTTGCTTCAAAGCTTTAGTTTCAATACCATACATTTCAGCTAAATCAAAATCAAGCATGACTTTTTGATTGCGAATTGTGTGTATGTGGGAAATCATCACCTCCTCATTGGGGATAAGTTGTCTCATTATTTTTTAGATTTGGTTAAAAAAAGCTGTAAAATAATAGAAAATGTAGATTAATATCTTGTTTTTATTGGTTTTCTAAAAAAAGCAACTTGATAGCGCAATATCAAGTTGCTTAAATTTTGAGGTGCCAAATTGCGACCTTAAAAATCATTTATTTTATCGTATATGAAAAAAACTTGAGGTCACAATTTGCGTCCTCAAAATTGAAAAATACTATACCATTGCATTCAAAAATTAAATCTTATTGAAAAAACGCTTAATATTGCGTCCGACTGTGCATTTGTGCATTTTACCATTTTTTTACAAATATGATACACGTTAAATCTTTCACATTCAACGCCTTCGGCGAAAATACCTATATCGTTTATGATAGCGACACCAAAGATGCTATCATATTTGACCCGGGTTGCTATACTATCAATGAGCAAAAAATGCTCAAAAAATTTATTGATGATACTGAATTGAGTATCAAAAAACTCATCAATACGCATTGCCATTTAGACCATGTGTTTGGCAATCCGTTTATAACACATATGTATGGTATAGAGTTAGAGTGTCACCGCCTTGAAATACCGGTATTAGCGCGTGCGCCCATTGCAGGAGATATGTATGGCGTACCGACACCCGCACAACCAGTGCCTACCTTATTTATTGAAGATAGTGATATAGTTGAAGTGGGCAATATCCGTTTACGAGCCATATTAGCCCCCGGTCATTCGCCTGGGAGTTTGTGTTTTTATAGTGAAAGTGGGGATTTTCTTATAGGCGGCGATGTTTTATTCTTTAAAAGCATTGGCAGGACCGATTTGCCAGGGGGTAATCACAAACAATTGATAGAGAGTATTCAAAATCGGCTATTCACGTTGCCCGAAACCGTAAA
This sequence comes from Saprospiraceae bacterium, assembly GCA_043768285.1. Taxonomy (GTDB): domain Bacteria; phylum Bacteroidota; class Bacteroidia; order Chitinophagales; family Saprospiraceae; genus JAAFJT01. The sequence continues at coordinate 28,649 of JAYVKQ010000617.1, forward strand.
AGTCTATTCGGGGCATGGCATACCAACTACAATTGGTTTTGAAAAATACAATAACCCGTTTTTGATTTAATTTAAGATGGCACAAGGCTGCTGACGCTCTGAAAGCGTCAGCAGCCTACCCCCTCAGTATTTTAAGGTGCGCACAATAGCACTAAAAATATTTTTCATAAAATTAAGAAAAAATCTTTGTCAATATCCAAAAAGACTGTATCTTTGCACTCGCAAAATTAAAATGCGGTCTCGTAGCTCAATTGGATAGAGCACCTGACTACGGATCAGGAGGTTTATGGTTCGACTCCATACGAGATCACAAATAAAAAAATGGGGTTTAAAGCCGAATATAAGTGGTTTTAAACCTTATTTTTAAACAAAAACAGCGTAATAGTGATGAATAGAAATTTACGTTCATCATTTTCTACATTTCGTTCATCATTATATATTGTTGGTTATGTCAAAAATTTGTGAATTAACAGGAAAACGCCCTATCAAAGGCAACAGTGTTTCGCACTCAAACGTGAAAACTAAACGCCGCTTTTTACCGAATTTGCAAAAAAAACGCATTTTCGTTCCCGAAATCAATGATTGGGTTGAGGTAAAAGTAACGGCAAAAGCCTTACGCACGGTTTCTAAGTACGGCTTATATGAGTACGTAAAGAAATTGCAAAAGAAAGGTAGCGATGTTACCTTAGAGCCAACCGAAGAGATTGGCTGTTAATCAATTCTAATTTTCTGTAAGTAATAATTTTTTAATACAATGGCAAAGAAATCAAAAGGCAACCGTATCCAAATCATTTTGGAATGTACAGAGCATAAAACTTCTGGCTTGCCCAGTACATCACGTTATGTGACGCAAAAAAACCGTAAAAATACCCCAGATCGTTTGGAGTTGAAAAAATTCAACCCGATTATGAAGAAGATGACACTTCATCGTGAAATAAAATAAGAGATTAAACGATTAGTGATTAGGTGATATTAAAATCCCAATTCCTAATCTTACAATCTCAAATCTTGTAATATCATAATCTCTAATAAAAGATGGCTAAGAAAGTATCTAAAAATGCTCGTGTTGCTCAACGTGCCGCAAACGCAGGTTCGGGCAAAGACCATGTACGTGTCATTAAAAGTGTAAAAAACCCGACTTCGGGTGCATATTCTTTTAAAGAAGCTATCGTACATAAAGACAAAGTAAAAGATTGGTTTGCGAATACGAAGTAATCCGCTATGCCCTTTTATATTGATAGACACAGTATCCCGAATTCTTCTCGCAAGAACAATTCGGGATTTCTTTATTTAGCTACTCCATAAGATGTTGATAATCATATCAATACCATTTCTCAATACTCAACACGCCACACATGAGTTTTTTCAGCCGTTTTTTTAATAAGGAAAAAGAAGAAGACCTCGATAAAGGTTTGGAGAAAACCAAAGAAGGTTTTTTTGGTAAAATCGCTCGCGCCGTTGCGGGTAAAGCCACTGTTGATGAAGAGGTTTTAGACGAACTGGAAGGTATCCTTATATCTTCTGATGTGGGTTTGGAAACAACAGTGAAAATTATTGGACGTATTCAAGAACGTATCAAACGAGATAAATATGTCAATACCGATGAGTTGAATTTTATCTTAAAAGATGAAATTGTGGCTTTATTGAACGAAAACAATATTGAAGAACCCGAAGCCTTCGATATGCCCATACACAAAACTGGGCGTCCTTATGTGATGCTCGTAGTAGGTGTGAATGGTGTTGGAAAAACGACTACTATTGGCAAATTGGCGCATCAACTCATTAAAAATGACTATCGCGTTGTGCTGGGTGCTGCTGATACTTTCCGCGCTGCTGCGGTTGACCAATTGAAAATATGGTCGGAGCGCGTAGGTTGCGAGTTTTATTCAAAAGGGATGAACGCTGACCCTGCGGCTGTAGCTTTTGAAACGGTTCAATATGCCAAACGCTATAATTGTGATGTCGCTATTATTGATACGGCGGGTCGTTTGCACAATAAAGTAAATTTGATGAATGAATTGGGCAAGATAAAGCGCTCGGTTGCTAAAGCAATGGACGGTGCGCCCCACGATGTGATGCTCATACTTGATGCTTCAATGGGGCAAAATGCCATCGAACAATGCCGCCAATTCACGGAAGTAACAGATGTGACTTGTTTGGCTTTGACCAAATTGGACGGTACAGCAAAGGGTGGTGTGGCTATTGGTATCAGCGAACAGTTTAAAATTCCTATCAAATATATCGGCGTAGGTGAGGCTATTGATAAATTACAAATTTTCAATAAGAATGCTTTTGTTGATTCGCTATTTAAAAAATAATTTTTGATATTTTTTCTTGAAAATACTGAGGGGGTATAAGGTAGTGGGTAATAAACAAAAGCAATAGGCATGATTTCATACATATTGCCAACGGCTTACAGTACTTAACCCCCCTCAGTATTTTCAAGAAAAATTACTGATTTTACTATATCTACCATATGAGTTTTTTAGAAGAAATAAACCGCCGCCGCACCTTCGGCATCATCAGTCACCCCGATGCGGGTAAGACGACATTGACCGAAAAATTGCTCCTTTTTGGCGGTGCTATCCAAATTGCAGGCGCAGTCAAATCCAATAAAATAAAGAAACACGCGACTTCCGATTTCATGGAAATTGAGAAGCAAAGAGGTATATCGGTGGCAACATCTGTGATGGCGTTTGATTATAAAAATTTGAAAATCAATATCTTAGATACACCTGGCCACCAAGATTTTGCAGAAGATACATATCGTACTTTGACGGCGGTTGACTCCGTCATCGTAGTAGTGGACGTAGCGAAAGGCGTGGAAAGTCAAACTGAAAAATTGGTTGCAGTATCTCGGATGCGCAATACGCCTATCATCGTTTTTATCAATAAACTTGACCGCGAAGGGCAAGACCCATTTGACTTATTAGATGAAGTGGAGCAAAAATTAGGGTTGCGCGTACGCCCTCTCAGTTGGCCCATCGGTATGGGCTCCAATTTTCAAGGCGTTTATAATTTATATGAAAAGAAATTGGTTTTATTCCGTCCTCATGGCAAGCAAGACGATGAAATTATTATCGTAGATGACTTGAATGACCCCGAATTAGACGAAATTATTAACGAAAGAGCTGCCAAAAAACTGCGCGATGATATTGAATTGATTGATTCTATCTACGACCCTTTTGATGCGCAAGCTTATCGTGACGGCAAAATTCAACCCGTCTTTTTCGGTTCGGCAGTCAATAATTTTGGGGTAAATGAATTACTGGATTGCTTCTGCGATATTGCCCCTTCGCCTTTGCCGCGCTTGACGGAAGAGCGGACAATTGTCCCAACTGAAGACAAATTCACTGGTTTTGTTTTCAAAATACACGCAAATATGGATCCTAAGCATCGGGATAGGATTGCTTTTGTGCGTATATGCAGTGGAACATTTGAGCGTGGCACAAAATATTTGCACGTGAGGCATAATAAATTGATGCAATTTTCAAACCCAACGTCTTTCATGGCGGCGAAAAAAGAAATTGTGGACGAAGCCTATCCAGGGGATATCGTGGGTCTATATGACTCGGGTAATTTCAAGATTGGTGATACTCTGACGGCAGGTGAAGTGCTGCATTTTAAAGGTATTCCGTCTTTTTCGCCTGAACAATTTAGATACGTGAACAATACGGACCCTTTGAAAACTAAGCAATTTCAAAAAGGCCTGGAACAATTGATGGATGAAGGCGTGGCGCAATTGTTTACCCGTGATATTAATGGGCGTAAAATTGTGGGTACGGTTGGCGCTTTACAATTTGAAGTTATTCAGTATCGTTTGAAACATGAATATACTGCCAGTTGCGACTACGAACCCGTCAACCTCTATAAGGCGTGTTGGGTCAGTTGTAAAGATAAGAAAGCCTATGATGAATTTTATGATCGCCGCCGCCGCGATATGGGTGTAGATAAATACGGCAATCCCGTTTTTTTAGCGGAATCTGCTTGGGTTTTACAAATGGTGCAAGAGCAACATCCTAAAATTGAGTTTCATTTTAAGAGTGAATTTTAGTGGAATTTTAAAAACAGGGTAAATTTTCATAGCAAACTTACCCTGTTTTTAAATACCTTACCCCCTCAGTATTTTATCGCCGAATCAATGCACCCAGCTTGGTTTCGTAGGTTTTAATCAACTCGTCCATGATTTTTTCAATCTCTTTATCCTGCAAAGTTTTTTCCTTATCTTCAAATTGAAAGCTCACAGCGTATGACTTTTTTCCTGCGCCCAACTTGCCTTCATCTTCAAAAACGTCAAAGAGGTTAATATCTTTCAAGAGTTTTTTTGCCGTTTTTTGAGCGATAAGGCTGATGTCGCCAAACTGCACAGAAGCATCTAAAACCAAAGCCAAATCTCTCCGCACAGTTGGATATTTATTGACTTCTTCAAACGTCACCTTCGTATTTTTCAAGGCTTTGATGATATTATCCCATTGAAAATCAGCGAAATACACATCTTGTTTGATGTCAAATGATTTGCGCACTTTGGGCGTTACTTTACCAAACTCAACCAATACTTGATTGCCCCGATGGTAGCGCAAAGCATAGGCAAACTGTGCACTCGTGAACGCCGTTTCTTGATAGCCGCCAATGCCTAAGCGACTAAGAACTAAATTCACAATAGATTTTAAGGTAAAATAATCGGCAGGGGCAGATTTTGACCGCCACGTTTCTACATTTTTATTACCCGTAATAGCTATTCCCAAATGCGCCGTTTCTTCAAAACTGTCCTCTTTTTTCAAAAATGTTTTACCAAATTCAAAAAGGCGCAAATCGCTCATTTGGCGGTTTTGATTATGCGCTACCATTTCTAAAGCAGATGCCAACATGGTAGGGCGCATAATATCAAGATGCACATTTGAGGTATTATTGATATAGACAAGTCGTTCAGTATCAACTAATTCTGTATCAATATAAAATTTAGATTGCGATAGTGACAGACCCATTGATTCATTACAACCATTATTAGCTAAAAGGTCACTCGCCATATTACGGATATGCGTCGGGTTGATTTTATCCGTTTCAGTTACCGCCAAGCGGATAAAATTCGGCATAGGCACATTGTTGAAACCGTGAATACGCAATATCTCCTCTATCACATCAGCTTCACGTAGCACGTCCGCTTTGTTGGTCGGTACAGTCACAATCACATTTTCGCCGCCATCATTTTCTACGATGTCCATATCCAAAGCCGCCAATATTTTTTTCAAATATCGGTTATCAAATTTTTGCCCAATGAGGCGTTCCACATTCTGAAAATTAACTGCAATGCGTTGTTTTTCAATAGGTCGTGTATATATATCAATTACATCTGACGCAATCTCGCCACCCGCCAATTCTTTTATCAATAAGGCTGCACGTTGTAACGCATAGAGTGTGATATTAGGGTCAGTGCCTTTTTCAAAAGTTTTTGCCGCATCGGTGCGCGTATTGTGGAGGAAAGACGTTATCCGCAGGCGTTTGGCATTAAAATGTGCCGATTCCAAAAAGATATTTGTGGTCGTATCCGACACCCCCTCAGTAGGATTGCCGATAACGCCCGCTACGCACATGCCTTCGTTGTGGGCATCGCAAATCATCAAATCACTATCTGCCAACGTTAAATCCACATATTCACCTGCTTCATTTTTTTTCAAAGATGTAAATTTTGTACCCGCCGCAAGTGTTTTAACGACAATGGCACTGCCGCCAATTTTATCATAATCAAAAGCGTGGAGTGGCTGACCTAATTCGTGTAGAATAAAATTGGTAATATCCACCACATTATTGCGCGTATTGACCCCAATAGCCGTCAAGCGTTGCTTCAACCAATCGGGTGATTCGGCAATGGTAACGCCCTTTATGCACACGCCCGAATAGCGCGGGCATCCCTCAGTATCTTCGACTTTTATAGAAATTTTCAAAGCATCGCTGTCTTTTTTGAAATGCGAAACATCGGGTAATTTCACCGCTACGCCGTTTTGGTGAACACGCATACGTGCTGCCAAATCCTTCGCTACACCCAAATGACAAGTCGCGTCGGAGCGATTAGGCGTTAATCCGACTTCAAAAATAACGTCTTTTTCTATTTTGAATACCTCAATAGCGGGTTTTCCAATAGGCGTATCGTTGGGCAATACGATGATGCCCGAATGGTCGTGACCAATACCCAGTTCATCTTCGGCGCATATCATACCCTGCGACACCGCGCCCCTGATTTTGCCCTCTTTAATGGTTAATTCTTTGCCGTCCGAAAAGAATAGTTTGGTGCCAATCGTCGCCACAGCCACTTTCTGTCCTTTTGCGACATTGGGTGCACCGCACACAATTTGGAGTAACTCACCTGCGCCAATATCCACTTTTGTTAAGGATAGTTTATCAGCATCGGGGTGTTTTTCACAATCCATAACCTGCCCAATCACAACCCCTGCAAGGTTGCCTTTGATGCCGCCGATGTGCTCCATGCCTTCAATTTCGAGACCTAAGTCGGTCAGCATATCCGCGATAGCTTCGGGCGTTTCGTTGATGTTGATATATTCTTTGAGCCAATTAAGGGAAACTGTCATATTATAAAGAAAATTAAAAAATAATGAATTGGGGCGCAAATGTAGGGAAATTAGAAGCGTGTTGCAATTTTATTGATAAAATACATCATATTTGCCACGTAAAAATCTGATAATATCAATATGGATAATACTCAATTGGGTCATGTGACCACGCATAGCGACAATAATATCGCTACAATTACTTTTGCACACCCTGCGCACAATTCGTTGCCCTCGCGCTTACTCGATGCTTTGGTATCAGCCATTAACGCGGCAGGGAATGACCCCTCAGTATTTGTGGTTGTTTTGAAGAGCAACGGCGAAAAAACTTTTTGTGCGGGTGCCAGTTTTGATGAGTTGGCGGCTATTCAAGACTTTCAAATGGGTCAAAAATTCTTTTCGGGTTTTGCTAATGTCATCAATGCGATGCGCAAATGCCCTAAACTGATTATCGTTCGAGCGCATGGCAAAGCTATTGGCGGCGGCGTGGGCATATGTGCGGCAGCGGATTATTGTATCGCCAGCCAATATGCAACCATCAAATTGAGCGAGTTGGCAGTCGGCATCGGACCTTTCGTAATTGGACCTGCCGTTGAGCGCAAAATGGGTTTGTCTGCGTTCAGCGAATTGGCTATTAATGCTACCGAATGGCGCACAGCCTATTGGGCAAAAGAAAAAGGACTTTTCAATGAAGTATTTGAAACGGTAGAGCAAGTGGACGCTTACGTTGCTCATTTGGCACATATATTAGCCAATTCAAGTCCAGAAGCAATGCTCGAGTTGAAGCGCGTTTTTTGGCAAAATACTGAGGGGTGGGATAGTTTACTCCTTGAACGCGCGGCTATCAGTGGGCGGTTGATTTTGAGTGATTTTGCTAAGGTAGCTATTGCAAAGTTTAAGCAAAAGGGATGATATATACACGAATTACGCGAATTTAAGTACGAATTTTTCTTATATAACGCGAGTTCGGAGATTGGAGAAAAAATTAGAAGCAGTGGTTTAGGAAACTGATTTTGAATGTTTTTTAGATTTTTTTTTCA